>JBCBOC010000827.1:0-1523 GCA_039821475.1 Cyanobacteria bacterium J06632_22
CTTCCTTGGAAGCTGCAATCACATCTGTAGCTGAAATCTTGAGGAAAATGTGCTGCAGCTTAAATAAAATATGCTGTGGCTAAACTGGAATGACTTCCCACCCTGCTTTTACCAGCGCCATGAAGGTTGCATAACCCGCTGAAAACTCTGGCGGATCTTCTAATGCCAGATCAGGAAACTCGGTATAAACCTGCCAAGGCTCATCCGCATTGCGCCGCAGGTGCAAAACCGTTTCCGTTGTCCCTGGCGGACGCCAGGTCATCTGTCCAGGAGCCGCAGTCGTCATGTTCTAAACCCAAGCAACAGCCTGCGAGAAGTAACAGGACTAGGGGAACGGGGGCGCAGAAATTGTGTACACCCAGCCGAATGACTTAGGTCATTCTGTCAACCTGGTTAAAGACACCCTAATTCGAGGTGACCTATCCGCTCCCGGGCTGAATGGCAACGCCTTGTCACCCCGTCACGCCTTTAGAACGGTAACTTTTTCTTACTGTTCTTATCCCGCTCGTAGTCCATCTCCCGCAGCTTCTTAAGAATACGGCTGAAGTACTCCTGCATGTACTCCTCTAGGGTGGTGACTTCTGATTTAGGAATGCCGAAGGTATCGTATACCTCGTCCATGGGGGCATCCAGGGGCTCGCCGTTGGCGCTGACTTCCGTGAAAGCTAATCGGTCAGAAAACTCCCAACCCCACTGGAAAAACCCAGCCACCTTTCGAATGGCCCGCAGTAGCTGGGGCGACATCGTAGACACGTTGGCCTCCTGCCCCGACAACCGCTCGCACAGACGCAGAATTTCGTAGCCACCCCAAGCTCGGGTGCCGGCTAGGGGAAAGGACTTTTTCTCAGTAGCCGGGTTCGTCAGTGCATTGACCGCGAACCGGGCAATATCTTGGGTGTTCATGTAGGCCGTTGGAGCTGCTTCCCCCATAACCCAAACGCTTTGTTTCTCTAGAATGGGGATAGCAAATTGACCAATTAAACCCTGCATAAAACCACAGGGTCGCAGAATGGTGTAGTTTAGGCCAGACTCCTCGAGAAACGCTTCGGTACAGCGCTTGATATCCATCAGCGGCACCTCAGGATATTTCTCGCAGTCAAGGATTGAGAAGAAAATGAAGCGATCCACGCCAGCATCAACGGCCGCTTTAATCAGGTTGACCTTCCCTTCCCAGTCCACGTCATAGATGCCGTAGGAATCGCCAGGACGTGCTGTAGCCGCATCAATGACAGCCGTCACCTCCTCAAAGACAGGAGGCAAACTGTTTGGACCGCAAAGGTTTGCTTTGACCAGTTGGGCACCCCACTCTCGCAGGAAGGCAGCCTTTTGGAAATTGCGAACCAGGCACTTGACCTCGTGCCCCTCGTCGATAGCACGACGAACGACTTGCCTGCCCAAGGTGCCTGTTGCACCGACCACCAATACACTCATGGAGGATCGTAAAAAAACTTAACGCTTTACTCAGCTTAACAGACGGAGGGGGAACGGTGATGGGGTAGTAGAGACTCAGGTTGGGATAGTGA
>JBCBOC010000436.1:0-4330 GCA_039821475.1 Cyanobacteria bacterium J06632_22
CTCGCAGCTGTTCGGGCAGGGTCGCCGTTGATGCAACAGAAAGGTGAACGGGATAAAGGCCCGTAAACCAGCCTACGGTGCGCGAAAGGTCCAAGGTCTCTGAGAACCGGCCATAGTTTTCTAGGTCAATCAACACTGCAGACTGCTGGGTCCAGGCCAGCAGTGTCTGTACTAGGGCCGTGACTAGAACATCGGCAATTTGAACTTGGAAGGTGGAGAGTACCGTTTGTAGGATGCGCTGGGTCTCTGCGGTTGATAGGGAGACAGTGACGTCGGCAGTGTTGGCAACGGTGTTCTCTCCGGTGGTGTCTGTAATATCCAGTGGTAGCGGCGATGGTGATTGTGCCACGGACTGCCAGTAGGGAATATCAGCTGCGATCGCAGCGCCCTTAGCCTGCTCCACCAGCTGGGTTGCCCACTGCTGATAGCTATGGCTGCGGAAGAGCGTCACCTGCGATTCACCCGCTAGCAGCTGCTGATAGGTCTGCTGCAAATCCGCTAAGAGAATTCGCCAAGAGACCCCATCGACCACCAAATGGTGGGCCACTATAAGCAGCCGATCCGCCGTTCCCAGCTTAAAGCCCGCCACTCGCACCAGTGGTCCCTGTTCCAGACTCAAGCTTTCCTGCAGCTGCTGAGCTAGCCGACTAATTTCTGCCTTCTGCTCGGCAGCAAAGAGATGGGCCAAGTCGAACATCTGTAGCTTTGCGCTAATGTCGCCGTAGTGCTGTTGCCACCCCTGGGTCGTTTGGGTAAACCGGAGGCGCAGCGCATCGTGACTGTTGCAAACCACGGCTACCGCCTGACTCAAAGCCGTCCAGTCCGTCTCCGGTGGCAGTGCTAGGTAAACAGACTGGTTAAAGTGTGCAGGCCGGGCCAGCTGTTGCTCAAAGAACCAATGCTGAATGGGCGTTAGGGGAACGGTTCCGGTGGCTGGCGTCTGGGCAGCTCGGTTGCCGCCGTTGTGGTCCACCACTGGGGCCAGTTGAGCAATGGTCTGATGCTGAAACAGCTGCTGCGGGGAGAAGTGCAGCCCGGCCTGAGCCGCTCGACTCACAATCTGTAGGGCCACAATAGAATCGCCCCCCAGATCAAAGAAGTTGTTGTGAATGCCAACTGCCTCCACCCGCAGCGCCTGGGACCAAATCGTCACCAGCTGTTGTTCAATATCACTTTGGGGAGCGGCGTGATGTTGGCTGTCCCATTGAGGGGCAGGGAGGGCGCGGCGATCCACTTTACCATTGGGGGTCAGCGGCAGGTCTACCAGCCAAATAAACTGGGCTGGAAGCATGTAGTCGGGCAACCGCGTTAACAGAAATTGGCGTAGGCTAGTCGCATCGGTGGTTTGCTGGTTCGAGGCCGGTTCTGGCAGATCTGTCTCTTGAAGATCCTGCACTACAGGCTGCACGTAGGCCACTAGCCGCTTCTGATCAGCTGTATCACCATCAACCACAACAACCGCTTGCTGAATATCGGGATGCTGGGCCAAGACCCCCTCAATCTCGCCGAGTTCAATGCGGAAGCCTCGCACCTTCACCTGTTGATCCAGTCGGCCTAAATATTCCAACGCGCCATCGGCCCGGTAGCGTACTCGGTCACCCGTTCTGTACAGGTAAAACTGGTCACTCCCCACCTGGCGAATGTCGTAGAATGGATTGGGAATAAACCGCTCGGCGGTGAGTTCAGATCGATTGAGATAGCCGAGTGCTAGACCTGAGCCACCGATATACAGCTCACCGGGGAGCCCTGGCGGCACCTGCTGTAAATCAGCGTCTAAAACATAAATCTGGGTTTGATTAATTGGTCTACCAATGGGAACGCTGTCCGTCAGCTCTTCCAGGCTAATGCGGTGGCAGCAGGTAAACGTAGTTGCCTCGGTGGGACCATAGCCGTTAATGATGCGGGTGTCTTCTAGCGTTTTCAGCGCCTTTTGTAGATGCTGAGGAGACAGAACATCTCCACCCGCGAGCAGCTGTTTCACCAGCTTCAAATCATCCAGATGCTCATCGACCATCAGATTAAACAACCCAGCCGTGAGCCACAACGTTGTTACCCGGTGCCTCCGAATTGCCTGTGCCAGCTCTGCCAGGGACGGCATCTGCATGGGCAACAGCACCAGCTTGCCCCCATTCAGCAGGGCACCCCACAGCTCAAAGGTAGAAGCGTCAAAGCCCAGCGGTGCCGCCTGTAAAATCACCGCTTCTGGACCCAGGGTGACGTAATTGGGCTGGACTATTAGGCGCGTCACTCCTCGATGGGGCGTACAAACGCCTTTAGGCTGGCCGGTAGAACCGGAGGTGTAGAGAATATACGCTAAGTGGTCGGGTTCGGTCTCACTCAACAGGTTTGTGGTCGGATACTGTTGCAACAGCGGTGCGATCGCATCCAGCTCAACAATCTCTTCAATAGCATCACCGACAGTGCCCCTAACGCTGTCCGTACCGGATGTCTCTAGCCCAGCCAGTAACAGTGTCATCTGGGTATCGCGCACAATCCAGTCCAAGCGTGCCTTCGGGTAGCGAGGCTCCAGTGGAACGTAGGTGCCCCCAGCCTTGAGTATGGCCAATATTGCTACGATAATTTGAGGAGAGCGCTCGGCCCAAATCCCCACCCGAGTGCCTGGCGTGACGCCCCGCTGACGCAGGTAGTGAGCCAGCTGATTCGCCCGCTGGTTCAGCGCCTGGTAAGTGATTTCAATTTTGTTCTCAGCATCGTTCTCAGCCTTACCGTTGGCGTCGCCCCAAGCCTCACCCTTGGCCTCACTTTTGACTAGAGCAATCGCCTCAGGTGTTCTCTCGGCCCAACCTTCAAAAAGCTGGTGAATGCTGTTCTGGGTAACCGTAGTTTCAGAAACAGCAGACTGTCGCCAAGCCTGGAGCTGTTGCCGATCCTGACGCAGCAACATGGGGAGATCGGAGAGCCGCGACTGCCCATGCTCTGGCAGCGCCTTTAACAACGTTCTGAAGTGCCCGGCCATGCGATGCATCGTGTCAGCACTGAACAGATCGCGACGATACTCAAACACACCGACTAAACCGCTATCGGTCTCTCGCATTTCTAGCGTCAGGTCAAACTTAGCGGTACTGGCAGCTGTGCTGAGGGACACCCAACGCAGACCGTCCACTTCGACCGCTACCATCGGCATATTTTGCAGCGCAAACATGACCTGGAACAGCGGCGAATGACTCTGGCTACGGGGAATATCCAGGGCCTCTAATAGTTGCTCAAACGGCAGATCTTGATGTTCGTAAGCCGCTAGCGCCGTTGAACGCACCTGGGCTAACATATCTGCGAGACGGGGATTGCCCGTCAGGTTAGACCGAATTGCTAACGTATTTACAAACAGACCAATCAGATCGTCTAGCGCCGCCTGCTGGCGATTGGCAATGGGCGTGCCCACGACAATATCGGGTATGCCGCTGTAGCGGTAGAGCAGCACCTTAAAGGCGGTCAACAGCGTCATAAACAACGTCACGCTATGCTGTTGGCTAAACTGTCGCAGGGCCTGGGTTTGTTGCTTAGATAGCCGCAGCTCATAGGTGCCTGCTGGCATCTCAGAAAGCGCCGGACGGGGATAATCGGTGGGAAATTCTAATAGCGGCGGTGCATCGGCTAATTGCTGTTGCCAGTAGGTCAGCTGTTGGTCAAAGTTAAGGGACTTTTGCCAACTGGCGTAGTCAATGTATTGAATGTCTAGCGGTGGCAAAGCTGACGTTAGCAACTGACCGGACCGGTAAGCCTGGTAGAACGTTGTCAGTTCTTTGAGCAGGACGCCTATAGACCAGCCATCGGCAACAATGTGGTGCAAGGCAAACAGAAGAATGTGGGTATCGGCCCCGATGCATAGCAACTGAGCACGCCACAGTGGCCCTTGCTCTAGATCAAACTGTTGACTCGCGAATGTCTGCAGATGTTGCTTAACAGTGGCTCGCTGTTCGCGGCTGTCTTGGGCGCTAAGGTCAACCTGTTCAATAATGGCCCATTCAGAACCAGGCTGTGACGCATCTCCAATGAGCTCTTCTAACAGCTTGGGTACGGGCTGGCCGCTGGCGTCCTTGGGATAGACCGTTCTTAAAATGTGATGGCGGCTGACCACCTGATCCAGACTCTGGCATAACCCGTCAAAGGAGAGTTCTCCTTCCAACTGGACAGCAATGGGAATGGTGTAGGCCGTGCTCTCGGGGGCCAACTGGGCCATTAGCCACTGACGCTGCTGGGCGTAGGAGAGCTGTGGGTCAGCGGCGGCGGGGATAATTGCTGCTGAGTTCGGCTGGTCGTTTCGTAGGGTTGCGATCGCACCCACAAAATCTGCTAATACCGGATGGGCAAA
>JBCBOC010000643.1:0-2953 GCA_039821475.1 Cyanobacteria bacterium J06632_22
CATTTGCTAAGGGGTGGGGTATTGTTCCACCCCTTAAAACGTAGTAAACAAAATTTTGTCTTTGAGGCGCACACCGGGGATGATAGAGCCGTCGGAACTGTTAATTTGAAAAATCTGATCGCTATTATTTACGCCGATTAACCAGCCAAGTCCAGTTTTTTCAATGTAATGAATCCATGGGGGTAAGGCCTTGGTGAGTCGTTGCCAGTCAACAGGCGTTGGAGAGAGCTGGCGAAAGATATGAATAATGCCTTCTTGGCAAAGATCTTGTTTTGGACAGTTCGGATCTGTTGCTGCCTCAAGGAGCGGCAACATCTGAAAATAATCGTTCACAAAAAGGTCTTCGGTGACGGGTTCCCAATATTCAATATAGGCCCACAGCCTTAGGGTGATATCCGGCACAAAGGTCGGAATGGCCTTGAGGGGGTAAACGACGCCCGTTTTCGTTAGCACATTCCAAAGCTTGGCAAAGCTCACGATAAAATTTGTTGGTTGAGAGGTATTGCAGACTTCGCTCCAGTACCCCTGAGAGAGCTGACCGTGCAAGATGGCATCCGCCATTACCGCATCCCATTCCTTGAGAAAGGCTGGACTGTGCCACAGATCATCGGCGATTTCGGCTTCCGCAAACCCGTCCTCGGTGACGTAGTCCGCTAAAAACTCCAACGCTTCCGTCAACGTCATGGAAAATGGCCTATTTGTCCAGGACCTACTGTCGATTCACCGTGCGCGACAGCAATAGCGACGACACAATGGCCGCAAAATGGGCCATGAGCGTATTGATCGACGCCTGCACCACAAAAACATCTAGCGGTTCTACAAAGCGCCGCAGGGCACCTTGGCCAATCACCACATTTTGCTGGGGTTGAGAGATCACCTTGACCAGTAGCGTACCGGAAATCGCCCCAGCGCCCAGCAGGGCTAAGCCCATACCGATCAGGCTAATCAGCAGACCGTTGTTAATAATTTTAGTGGCGTCCTTAGGGCGGGGCCGCAGGTCTGGATTGGTGGTTTGCATGCGGCGGGCAAAGCGGGTGTAGCGAAAGGCCCAAAAGGCACCAATGTAAACGGCAACCAGTCCAAAGGACGCGAGGAAGAGGCCCCCACCTGCGGCAGCGCTTTCGTTCATGGACTGAATGCCCAACAGTGCCGAGGCAAACAGCAGCGTGGCAATCACGCCCGAAACCACCTGAATCCAAAAGCTAATCCAGCCGAGCAGGCGAAAGCGGTTGGCCACCCGACGGATAGCAGGGGATAGGGAGTAGCCCAGATCTCCGGTCATGCTTTAGATCTCCTGTTACGGTTACAGTCTGCCACGTTGCTGGGGATTCTGTAGCAGCCGTTGCGTTTTTTCACGGCAGAATGGAAAGGTATAGCAACTCGCTCAACGGCTGAGCTGGGTTGCCCGTCACGGAATGCTTGGTGCTGAGGAGATGATGACACTCGGAGGCTCAAGTCGCGTGACCAACGCGATCATCAGGGGAATCGTCATGTCCGTCTTTACCGAAGCCAAGAACCGCCTCACTGACTTGCTGGCCCGCTATCGGTCCCAGGTCGATTATTTGGCCATTCGGCTGGAACGTTCCGAAGGGACCGATATTGCCCTGCGGTCGGGGCAGGTGCAAACGCTATGCGAAGCGGTGGAGTTGGGCGGGCAGGTGCGGGCCTGCTACAAAGGCGGCTGGGGCTTTGCTAGCTTTAACCGCATGGAGGACCTAGCGGCCCGGATCGAAGATGCGATCGCATTTGCCCGTCGCATTGGCACCGAAGAAACGCTGCTAGCCCCCATCGACATTATTCAAACCACCCAAATGTTGCCCCTGGCGGGGACGGACCCTAGGCAGATCCCCATCAGCCGTAAAAAGGCCCTGTGCCATCACTACGAAGACCTGCTCAAAAGTGCAGGTGATGCCATTACCACCACGGCTGTTCGCTATGCCGACAGTTACCAGCACATTCTGCTGGCCACTTCCGAAGGGACGCTGATTGAGCAGGGCTGGAGCGATATGGAAATGCGCTTTTCGGCAACGGCCCGCGAGGGTGACACGGTGCAGACCGGACGCGAAACCACTGGCTCGCGCAACGGGTTTGAGGATTTAGAGGGGCTAGACGAGCAAGTTACTGGAGCCGCACAGCGGGCAATGATGGCTTTGACCTTGCCGGTTGCCAAAGGCGGCACCTATACCGTTGTGATCGACCCGATTTTGACAGGACTGTTTGTCCACGAAGCCTTTGGGCACCTGTCCGAGGCGGACATGGTCTACGAAAACCCAGACCTGATGGAAGTCATGACCATGGGCCGCCGATTTGGGCCCAAGAATTTGCAAATTTACGATGGCGCGACCCCTGCAGGCCACCGCGGCAGCTATGCCTTTGACGATGAGGGCGCACCCGCCACCACCACCCAGCTCATTAAAGATGGCGAACTAATAGGGCGACTACACTCTCGGGAAACCGCTGGCCAGCTAGACGAAGCTCCCACGGGGAATGCTCGTTGCCTCAGCTACCAGTATCCACCGATTGTCCGTATGACCAACACTTGGATAGCGCGGGGCGATACACCAGCCGCCGCTCTGATTGAGGGCGTCAGCGAGGGCGTCTTTGCCCGTAACTGGCTAGGGGGGCAGACCAACGGTGAAATGTTTACCTTTGGCGCGGGGGAAGCCTGGATGATTCGCGATGGCAAGCTGGCAGAACCCATTCGCGATGTCACGCTGTCCGGCAATGTGTTTAAGACCCTAGGCGATATCGAAGCCATTGGCGATGACTTTTACTGGGATGAGTCTGGCGGCTGTGGTAAGGCAGGACAGGGCGGCATGCCGGTGGGCGTCGGTGGACCCAGTCTGCGGATTCGCGATGTTGTTGTTGGCGGTGAAGCGTAAGGGATAGATTTTGGCGTTTAGGCGTAAATATCGTCGGTTTTACAGGGAAACACTCTTGCCCTAGCCAAGCA
>JBCBOC010000785.1:0-2084 GCA_039821475.1 Cyanobacteria bacterium J06632_22
AGGTTACTGATACCCAGATTTCTATGGAACGATCAAAAAACGTCGCCATCATCACGGGCGTTATTTCACTGCTGCTGGCCGTTGCCTACTTGGTGATTGTGCAGGTTCTCGACTTTCGCGGCGAAATGCAGCCGGCACCGATGGTCGAAGCACCGCCTATCCCGGCCAGTGCTGCGCCAGCTAACGCAACCACGCCGACAGGTCTCGACCTAGTAGATCCTGCAGCTTGAGAATATCGTCACGGTAATAGTCAATCAGCAGCTGCCTATCGGTGTCGCTCAAGGGTAGGGCAGCTTTGCTCTGGGAGTTGAGGCTGAGCAACTGCGATCGCAGTTTTTGCCGGGTCGATTCAGGCAATAGCCCTCGCATAACGCCAGAGACAACCGACCGCAGCGGATTTTCAGTTCGCATCAGCCGGTTCAGAGCCTGATTTTTGGGAACTTGGGCAGTCTGGGCGCGCTTCGAAGTATCGGGGGTAAAGGTCGGGTCTACCCCTAAAAAAGCGTACATGTCCTGCATCAGCTGCCCCGCATCCTGACGTAGGTCGTCGTACAGCAAGACCTGGACCTGATTGGTGCCAAACACATCGATAAAGTGCTTAATCTGCTCGTAGTAGCGGCCTTTCAGCAGCGTAAAAGAGGAACTGCCGCGCGTTTTGACCTGCTCGCCCAAGGATCTTTGGCTGGTGCCAATGGCATCGCGGACACTCATCAAATAGTCAGAATAGGCACGCTCCACCGGGTTGCGTAAAATCGCAATCAGCTTGGCACCGGGGACATGTTGCCGAATCAGATCTACCGATTGTTGATGGTGAAATAGGTAGTTCGGCGACGCCTCGCCCCAAGCCTGCTCATCTGTAACGCCGTCAAAGAGGCGACTGTAATCCGCCAGGGTATTGATCCCATTTTTCCGGCGGGCCAGCCGTTCTGGCGATTCATTTTCCCAGTTGCGTTCAAAGAAATTAGTTTCCTTGACCGAGCTCATGAAAATTTGAGGGTGCGCCTTAAGGTAGTTATAAATCGAGGTGGTCCCCGACTTTTGCACCCCAATAATCAAAAAATTCGGGAGGCGATGAACCGATTGCTCGGGAGATTTCGTTGCTTCAGCAGACTGGGCCATAGAAATTAGAAATCAGAGATTAGAAATAAATTGAAATTAGAAAAAGCCTATTAATGCCGACAATAAACGATTAAAGATTGAGCTGGGTTGCGAATCACGGCGCACTCTGCGATTGAGGGAGCGCCGCACGCGAAAGCTCACCGACGCTACAGAGACCGACGCTATATTGCCGCTGTACTAGCGAACGCCATGGCCGCTGTAACACCACTACGCACTGGAACCTAACGATTGCACTGGCTGACGAGTGGTCTGTCAACACTAAGAATCAGGGTCGAATCAGGGTCGGCGATGGCCGTGAAATAGAGCGGTATGACATGACCTAAATCTTTAGCTTTGACGCTGCACTAGCCCACTGAGTGGCTATCTTAGTTTGCCCAGTCCTGCGCCTCGATCCTAGTTGAAGACACCCCGCTGTGATATCAACCCACCATGAAGTTTTGGTCTCCATAGCCCCAAGCAGGCAAACAGGACAGGCGACGGCGAGCGCGAGCCTAGCTCAGCCGCTCCACGACCCGACTGGCCGCCGTTTGAATAAACTGCCGGACAAACTCTTCGCGCTGGTTAAGCTGATATTGCTGTTCCACCACAGCTTGCATGCCACCGTCGCCCCAATCCTGATGTTGCTGAAAGTAGGTGATAAAGCTTTTGCCCGCAATGCGGGTGAGATAAGCCGCACTAACCCCCTGAATCAGCTTGCTGGCCATAGCCGTAGCGAGATTCGTCTGCAGCCCTAGGGTCAATAGCTTCAGCGCGCCCTTGACCACACCGAGGCTGGCCATGGTTTTGGCTAATGCAGTGGCTAGCGCCCGCGCATCCTCAATGCTGACCTCAATGCCGTAGACCTTCCCTAGCTCAACTACCATCTGGGTATTGACGGCGGCCGTTGCCAGCATATCGACAACGGGCAGGGGCGTAGCTGCCAGCACGCCTGCGCCAATCCACTGATAGCGGTCCACCACCGTATC
>JBCBOC010000795.1:0-1993 GCA_039821475.1 Cyanobacteria bacterium J06632_22
CAGCGGTTCAGACCGAGTGATCAACGCCTTCAGCGCCCTTGGTCTAATGCTCTTATCGAAAGTTTTCAGGGTTGAGTCGTCGCCCAGACGACACCCCCAGCGCTTCACCCGTGCCGCCGTCTGCTGGGTCTAGAAAGGGCTTCAGGTTGATGGCTGAGCGGCGTGTTGTGCGGGCAGGCGGGCGACCACCAAATACTTGGTCGATCGTGTCAGTAATAACTGAGCCACTGCCAGAAAAGGTGTTGACTGCATCGGTAGCTGTACCATTTTCCGCGAGGGCTAGATTGTCAAACACGGCATCGCGGGTTGCGATCGCATCTTGCCCGGGCGGTACCGTGAACACAATGCGACACTCATCTGATACCTCAGTCGTCGCGCAAACAATGTCGTAGCCATTTTCGACGCCGGTTTGTAGCTCAATCAAGCCATCGGGGCGATACTGTTCTAGGCGGGCGCTGATGGTTTGGCAGCGACGCTCTGCTGTCCAGCCGCCGCCTAGTTCCTGGGGCTTTGCCCAAGAGTAAGACCGGGTTGGGTCTGATTCTGGGCGATACATGACGGTGTAGTCGCCGCCCAGGTCTACCTCGCAGGTAAACCGCTGATCGGGGGTCGGAGGTTCCGTCACCTGGGCTTGAGCGGGTACCAGTGCCAGTACCAAAAAGCCGAAACTACTTAAGCCGACACAGCCTAGACCGACACAGCGACGCAAAGCAAACATAGGATATCAACCTCAGTGGGCAGCTCGTCATCAGCTTAGCGTCGCCACTCTAGGGGCGTGCCGGAGGTGTGGACAGTCTGTGAACTGTTTGCCGAGCTATAGCCGTTGCCACAAAGGCCCTTGCGGGGGGCGCAACGGCGGGCCAATTGGATCCAACCCCAGATAACTTGAGCTCCAGCAATAGCTTGAGCAAAGTTGCGGGTGTTATATCGCCTGTAGGGATAGTCTGACGTCAGGTTCGCGGCGTGCTTACTCTCCCAGCTTCGCCACGGCCAGCCGCAGTCCTAATAAAATGAGCAGCGCCCCGTTTACTCTCTCTATCCAATGGGAGATGGCCGTTAGCCCCTGCTTAACCCATCGCTGGGAAATCAGCAGTGCCAGCAGGGTGAACCACACCAGTGATAGCAAAGCCACTGTGCCGCCGTACACTGCCTGGGTGAAAAGGGGGGTACCGGGCTGCACAATTTGAGTGAACAGCGCTAGGAAAAAGAGCGTGGCCTTCGGATTTAACAGGTTCCCCAATAATCCAATGCGAAAGGCTACGCGGTCATTAATTGGGCGACGGTGCTGTTGTATTTGCTGGGCTTTAACGGGCTTTGCCCCCAGGGACTTAATACCCAAGTAAATGAGGTAGGCCGCCCCCAGTAGCTTCAGCGCGTTAAACAGCAAAATTGACTGAGATATCAACGCGCCAATGCCAATCAGGGAGTAGGTTGCATGAATCGTATTGCCTAGGCCAATGCCGACGGCTGTCCACACCCCGGCCCGACGCGAGTAGGCGAGTGCGCTCCTCAGCGTTAGCGCAAAGTCGGGGCCGGGGGTTACCACAGCCACGAGTCCGACCACCAATACCGTTAGCCAGCCCGTCCAGAATGTCATCGCTCCGCCCCTTGAAATATTGTCTGTACTGCTTACGTTAAAACATACGCTGACATTATTCTGCATTCTGCTGGATTTATAGCGCTTGCCATATTGCTGAGTGCGTCTCTGGTGCTCAAGAACAAGGCCCTCTGCACGGCGCACGGCCTTTATCCACGTTATGAATCTTTTATCCACGCTATGAAGTCATCTCTGCCCAAAGAGGCCCAAAACATAGGCTGACTGTATATCTATAGCCCGACTGACTGGTTGGGCTAATCTGGCCTAATATCGGGAGTAATCTGCCGTATCGTTTGACCTGTGATGACGCCCGAACACCAGCGTTTACAAAGCTCCGAACTGTGGAAAAAGGCCGTGCGCCGTGCAGAGGGCCTTGTTCTTGAGCACCAGAGACGC
>JBCBOC010000445.1:0-4238 GCA_039821475.1 Cyanobacteria bacterium J06632_22
CTCAAACACTGTGACCAACGCCAGCATCAAAGTCAAATGCGTAATATCCGTATGAAATCGTCTCACAACAGTATAAAACGGTGGATGTCAGCGAGGCGGTGACTCGACCGGATGTCATCTGTCCGGTTTATTTAAGGCACATCAGTATCCCACGGCCTGACCGTCACTGCGAGGATCGCAGGCTCCCCGTAACCCCTCGGGTCGGATCTGAATCATGTGGGCGTGGCCCATTTCAGATGTCCAGTCCGGCAACCGCTGGACTTGATGCCCCCGTCGCTGGAGAGATTGTCGCACCGCGGCTGAAATTCTCCCTTCCATCGCCAGGGTTGTGGAGGCTGCGCCCCAGGTGCGTCCCCAGCGCCAGCGGGGCAGGTTGATAGCGGTTTGGATGTCCTGCCCAAAGTCGATCACCCGGGTGATTAGCGCACTTTGGGTTTGGGGTTGGCCTTCACCACCCATCGTCCCCAGTACCAGCTCAGGCCGACCGTCGCCATCTAGCACCATCGCTGGAATCAGTGTATGTAAGGGGCGTTTGCCGGGTTTTATGCCGTTCACATGGTTGGGGTCAGTAGAAAATAACGAACCTCGATTGTTCAACGCAAAACCTAAACCCGGTGGGACAATCCCACAGCCGTAGTCGAAATATAAACTCTGAATCATCGAGACGGCGTTGCCCTCGGCATCGACCACGGCGGCGTAAACCGTATCTCCCCCCATCGGGGCTGGCAGATAGTGTTGTGTCGCGCTGAAGCTGATCCGTGCACCCCGCCGCTGCGCATAATCTTTATTCAGCAATTGTTGGACGGGAATGCCTACAAAACTGGGGTCGCTGATGTAGGTGTCGCGATCGCAAAAGGCCAGCTTCGTTGCCTCTACCATCAGGTGATAATAATCGGGGCTATCGGCGCCCATCTTGGCCAAATTAAAGGGCTCAATCAGGTTCAAGAGCTGTAGGACCGCTAAACCCTGGGTGTTAGGCGGGAGTTCGCAGATGGTGTGTCCGCGATAGGTCGTTTGCAGTGGCGTGACCCACTCTGCGGTGTAGTTCGCCAAATCGGCCTGGGTCAGCACGCCCTGTTCTGCGGCGATACGGGCAATGAGCCGCTGTGCGATCGCACCGTTGTAAAACACGTCAATACCCTGGGTGGCAATCGCTGCCAGCACTCGGGCCAGGTCTATGTTAGTTAAGGGCTCGCCCGGCTTGGGCAACCGTCCCTCGGGTAGAAAGGTGGCTGCGGCTCCGGCATCTGCCGCTAGCAGCGCTCGATCGGTTTGAGTCCAGCGAGCTTGGGACGCTGAACAGGGATATCCATCACGGGCTAAGTGAATGGCGGGCTTGAGCACCTCAACCCACGGCAACTTTCCCAACCGCTGGTGCGCTTGCCACCAAGCGCTCAGGGCACCGGGTACGGTCAGTGCAGCGGCGATACCGCGCTGAGGTAGCTGTTGTCCGACGTACTGTTCCGGTTGCACCCCTTGGGCCGCTGGCCCCGATCCATTGAGGCCCAGCAGCTTGCCCGTTGCCGCATCATAAATCATCAAAAAGGCATCACCCCCCAAGCCCGTCATGTGGGGATAGGTGACGGACAAAGCGGCGTGGGTTGTGATCGCAGCGTCCACGGCATTACCCCCCTGCCGCAATACGCGCTGCCCCGCCTGGGAAGCCAGGGTGTGTGGGGAAACCACCATGCCGTGCCGGGCTTCCGTAGGCGTGAGGGGGGGCGCAAAAGGATCCGTCAAACCAGGCATTGCCCTATGTAGATCAGTAAAGGGATCAGCGACCCTGGGAGGCTACCCTAAGCGATACCCAAAACCTCTAACGGTCTTCAAATAACAAGGATGACTCGGATCTTCCTCTAGTTTTTCTCGAATCCAGCGAATATGGACGTCGACCGTTTTGTTGTCACCCATAAAGTCGTAGCCCCAAACCCGGTCTATGATCTGGTCCCGTGACCAAACCCGGCGCGGCTGACTCATAAATAGCTCTAAAATCTTAAATTCTTTGGGAGACAGGCTAACCTCATCCCCTTTGAGAAAGACACGACATTCCTTGGAATGAAGCGAAATTTCCTCAAACTTCAGAACTGAAGCATCTTCCTGCTTGGACTTGGTCTGACAACGGCGCAGTAATGCACGACATCGTGCAATCAGCTCACGCATGCCAAAGGGCTTGGTCAGATAGTCATCTGCGCCGACTTCTAAACCCACCACCCGATCCATCTCAGTTCCCTTCGCACTGAGAATCAGAATCGGGACATCTATGCCCCGGTGGCGTACCAGTCTGCACAGGTCCAAACCGTTCATGCCGGGCAGCATGAGGTCCAGAATCACCAAGCTAATATCCGCGACGGGTTCTATACTGCCGTCCGCTGACCCCATCAGCTTCTCTAGGGCCGTTGGACCATCTTCCGCCAGTATCAGGTCAAACCCTTCTTCCGCTAGCGACAGCGCGACAGTCTCGCGAATAATTTCTTCATCTTCCACCACGAGAACCTTACCCAACCCCACGCGGAGTTTTGCCTGAGCGGGCGCTATGCTCGTAGAAACCATGACGACTTTTTGTTGTGTTCAACACCTACCGCGCCAATCTTATCAGGGATGTTCCCTTTGCAAATCCCCATTGGCATGAATTTTTTCGGTATTTTTGACTACACAATCTCACCGAAGACGCTCTGAGAGCAAGGTAACGCGGGCGATAGACGGTTTATTTAACCTAATTTAAATCTGAGCTTCATCCATTCTTTAAGAAACCAAGACAATCCCGCACCGGTGCAACGTCAAATTGAAGAATTGAGGTGATTCCAAGCCATTCCCTGCACGGTGATAGCTATCACAGCTGCATAACCTTGCCCTCAAAGAATGGGGGCTGCAGATGATTTTACTGAATAGGCTCAGCGGCAGTTGCGGGCTGCATAAAGTCAGTGAGGACTTGCTGGGTCAGACTGGGGCCTAGTGCTGGGTGCGGGATAAAGTCAGCCACGAATAGGGTCAATACAGCTGCTAATAGCAGTCGAGATACCGAGAGAGAAGACAGGGTATGTTTCAGCATGGCGATAAACCGATTCGCGTAGAGTCGTTTGAACAGGTCTGTAAAGAGATACAGGCTCAGTTCAGCCATTTCTGATATTCGTCTGAACTGAGTACGGTTCATTGTTCCAACGATGCTGATGATTTCATGGGGGCTGAAAGGTCGCTGTATTCAGACACGATGCTTTTTCGGATGCCACCCTGTGATAAATCTGCTAACCCCCAGTGATCCGGCTCATAGGTTGTCCTTGGCCTAGGGCGTTTACTGGTCTTAGTCTTCAGCAAGGTGTTGTCCATGCGCGAACATCAGCGATTGACCTCCCAAGGATTGGGTCCCAAATGGATCGGCCGTGGCGTTACGGCTGCGGCCTTAACACTCGCCTTGGCCACCTATCTTCACGCCACAGGGTCCGCTGTTGCCACAGCCCCCCTTCAGAGTGAGACGGCGGGCTTTGTATCCGGGACGGAAAAGTCACTTTGAGCCTGCACCGCACTGGGGAAAAACTGCAGCTTCGTAGGCTGCGTCGTTTGTAGCCCCACCTGTACCGATGTCCCAACGTCAATCGGCTGAGAAATAGGCCGCCGTACATCTAGCGTCAGGTTGTCTTGAATTTGAACGCGATACTGGTACTCCCGCCCCAAAAATAATCGGTCGCGCACAACGCCCTGCCCTTCTGTCGTGGGCGTTAGCATTAGCGCTTCCTGTCTGAGCATCACATCGCCGCTCCAGCCCGACAGTGACCCCCCATTCTCCACATCGTGGACGGAGATAAACCCGATCGGCGTTACCCAGCCCTTGTCCTGCCAGCGTGCTGAGATGAAGTTTGCTTGCGTGACAAAGTCTGCTACAAATCGCGATGCTGGGGTGCAATAAACCACCTCAGGTCGATCAAGCTGCTCGATTTTCCCCTGTCGGAGAATGGCGACCCGATCGGCAATGGCTAGGGCTTCTTCCTGATCGTGGGTTACAAAAATGCCTGCAGTCCCCACACTTTTAAGAATGTCTCGAACTTCTTGCCTGAGGTAGAGTCGTACCTGCACATCCAGATTACTAAAGGGTTCATCTAACAGAATCAGGGACGGCCTTGGGGCTAACGCTCGCGCTAGGGCGACCCGTTGCTGTTGGATGAACCCTTTAGTAATCTGGATGTGCAGGTACGACTCTACCTCAGGCAAGAAGTTCGAGACATTCTTAAAAGTGTGGGGACTGC
>JBCBOC010000545.1:0-3534 GCA_039821475.1 Cyanobacteria bacterium J06632_22
AGCAAACTGCTGTGCATTTTCGCCCCGTTGCTGTCGCAGGTCACCGTCGGTTAGGGCGTCCTTCAGCGCCCCCACTAGCGGATCTACCGCACAGGGCACTACCCAGCCGGACTCACTTTTTTCAATATCTGGCCAGATAAACACCTGATTTGAAATCACCACGGGCTTTGCGGCCCACATGGCTTCGGCGACGGCAATGCCAAAATTTTCGTAGTAGGACGGCAGCACAAACAGATCTGAACCCTGCAAAATCTGCGTCTTCAGATCGCCACTGACAAATCCGGTTACCGTACTCTGCCCTGCCAGCCTGGATGTTTTTATTTGGTTGGCAATGGCCGTTTCGTAGTCTCGGTCCTGGGGGTTTGCGCCGCACAAAATAAAGTGAAAATCAACGCCGGATTCTTTCACCTGTTCCAACGCGGGTAAAAGTAAATCGAGTCCCTTCTTGGGATCGACCCGCGACATAAACAAGACAATTGGCGTTTGCTCGGGAATGCCGAATTTTTGTCGGATGTGTTGACCGGCATCGGGGTGGGGTGCAGATGGCATGACCCCCAACGGAATGACCCAGTCGTTGGTTTGTAGTCCGAATCGTTCAGATACCTCCGCTTCCTGCGGTGCCGTGAAATGGATGGCGGCGGCACCTTTCAAGTTAGGCCGCTCTAAAACGGTTATATAGGGTAACTTCAGCAGCTTTTTTTTCTGGAGATCTGCCGGGTCTAGCGTCCCTAGGGGCCGCAGCACGTAGGGCAACCCCCGGAGCCGAGCGATGGTGGCTGCCATGCTGGTCACGGGGGAAAAGAGGGCGTGTATGTGGGCTACGTCGTACTCGTGAGCATGCTGCCATAGCCAGCTCAGTAGCCCAGTTGAAAATTTGTATCGGCGAAAGGGCGCGCAGCGAAAGTGAAGAATACGGTACCCGTCGACGTCCACGGGTTCACCTAAGGGCACATCGAGAGGGGCCTCGTCCACATCCCCGTTGGAGTCTGTGGTGATCACTGTGACGTTGACATCCTGTGCCGCTAGGGCCTTACTCAAGCCGCGTACCATCTGGCTAGGGCCACCGTACACCAACGAAATGGACGGAATAATCTGAAGTACGTTAAGCGGCATCGCGAGCCTGTGAGGAATTTCTGTTGCTATAACCTTACAAACCAAAATGCCCACTGGTCAGGTCGATATTTAAAATTTTCCCACCATTAACCTCAGCGGCTTGTCCTCGGAGGGGGCTGTCTTGGGACTCCAGTTTATGAATCAGTCTATGAATCCAGTTGCCCGCTGGTTAGGTCGATCGTTAACATTTTCCCTGCCGCTGCTACGGTGACAGTACCTGCTGCCTCGTCAACTTGTGGTGGCGCACTCATCCACCAGCCGTACTCAGCCTGCTCGACGATATCGGCCCGGTGGATACCCAGCTGTGCCTCAATATCGTCAAAGCTGTACTGGGCAATGACGTCGCCCTGACGGTCCATCAGCATCACTGCGTAGGGGCTGGCCACGTTAATAAATTCGTCTAGTAGTAGTACCTGTCCCTGGGCACCCACAACGATAAACCGGGGACCATAACTGTGGGGTAGATCGTGCTGCCACAGGCGCTGAGTGCCGACGGCACTATCGCGGGTCAACCTGCCCGAAACCCGATCACTTTCCCAGCCCCGCTCGGCTTGGACGGTAAAGGAATAGCGCCCGTCTGATGTGGCAGTGGTACGGGTTGGTTGGGGCAGGTCAAGGGTGTCCATTTCAGTGCTCAAGGCAGGTTGGTCGGGCTGGTCCCCGATTGCAGGGGCAGGTTCTCTGGGGCCGTAGCCCGTAGCCCCGCAGGAGAGTACGGTGCCCAAAACGAGCAGGCTACTTCCCAGGCCAATCCATCCCATTTTGCTATTCATGCGGTCCCTAACTGATGGTTTTATTGCGGGTTCTCCCCTTCCATAATCCCAAAAGTCCTACACTCAGCCATAGACCAGCAGACACCCCTGGCTCTGGCACATTAGTCGTGTCCTCATGCCAATCTGCTAAGGCTATGGCCGGTGAAGCGAGCGGGGCAATCTGATTGGCGGTCGTTTCGGGAAGCAACGTATATCTGCCCATTTGAGATGGGGCTGGCATTAAAGCCTGGGTCATCTGATCTGCGGACAACTCGGGTAGTCCTCCATGGACCACATCGGGTGCAACCTGTGCCACCCCAGCGGCATTGGTCAACAAACTGCTACTTCTTGCTCGATTAATTTGGGCGTTGGTTAACTGTCCTAGCATGGCGCCATCGGGCACAATGTCATTTACCGTATTGGGAACCGACCGAGTATTGCCGTCCGACATGATGTTATTGGCGCCACCAGCCCCTAGGGTGGTGTGACGCAGCCCCAGGTTATGCCCAACCTCGTGGGCGATGACATCAATGCGGCCATTAACCCCAAAGTTCAAAATATCGTCGCTAATCAGCACCCCATTCGCATCAATCCAGGCACTGCCGTACTGAATCGAACCCGTTCCAGAGGTACTGTTGATATCGTCCACAAACCACATATTGATGGGGCCTGTGTCGCGGGTTGATCGGGGATGACGGCCAAAGGCCCCGGCGCTGCCTGAAAACGCTAAGTCAGAAAATTCACTGTCACTGACATTGAGATAGGCCGAATTGTTGAGCTGGTTGAGCGGTAGAAACGTGACTTGAATGCCGGCCTGGGCCCAAACTTTATCGACAACGGCCTGAAAGAACTCCACTTGGGCGCAGTTGCCGCCGCTGTTATCGCACACCTGAATCGGTTGAATCACGAGCTGATCGCCGCCTGCGGGGATAGGGTTAGCCCCGTTCCCCAGCAACAGGTCGAGTGCTCCACTACAGGAGGTGAGCATCACCGTCGAACCTGCCAGTGCCCACTGAATCCAGTACTTCGCCATAACCCCTCAATACATCAAAATCGATTAATGAGACCTGTAGGCTTACATACTAGGCCTTGTTGATACAACCGTATTTCTCGCTATGCCATTCTGTCGGGTGGATCGGGTAAGACGCTCAGAACGCGACGGATGTAATAACGGTAAGGTTGAGGTCAGCGCTATTGAGGTCAGATTGGGTATGGCACTAAGACTCTTCCAAAAACTCGTCAAAGGACTGGGCGCGATTGTCATCATGGCACTGTGCTGGCTAGTGGGTCCTGGTCTGTTGCCCCATACGCCACTGTCCTTGGCGATGCTGCCCTCTTCAGGGGCACTAGCCGCGCCTGCGGTGTCGCCCCAGATGGCCCTGACACGCCTATTTACCACCGAGGCGCTAGAGGCGACCTGGTTTGCCGATGGGTTTTTAGCGCAAATTTCTCTGGCGCAAATCGAGCAGATCCTGACGGGGATAACTAGTTCTTTGGGCGCGTATCAAGGGATTGACGCGGTTGGAGAGGACTACCTGCTGACCTTTGAGCGGGGTACCGTGCCAACCCGTGTGGTGCTCAATGGGGCAGGGCAAATTACGGGACTGCTGTTTGAAACACCCCAACTGACCACCCTGAGTCTGGAGGACCTGACCCAGCAGTTTGCGAC
>JBCBOC010000604.1:0-3191 GCA_039821475.1 Cyanobacteria bacterium J06632_22
ATCGCGTAACAAGCTCACGTAGACAGAGCCTTCGTAATGTTACGCACATTCACCCGGGGAACTACGGATTTAGCGCAGATTTCATTTCTGCATAGAAAGCCTAAATTGGTCGTTTTACAAGTCTTTTACAAAGAATTTGCCAGTAGAATCGCTAAACTTTAAGGCCACTGCGTAGAACTACGGTTGCCAATACGGGCACCAGCACTGACGGTTGAGAATGCTCTAAATATTGCCTTCGTCGAGTTGTTAGGGACAGTTCCTGGCGCTGAAGGCCTTTATTCTGGAGTCCCGCAACGCAGTCGAATGGGTCTATCACCCCTGCGACTGCTATAACGTCGTTAGGGAACAGCTGTTCTATTATTAAAAAGCTGCTTTAGCGAGGTTTAACGGCTGTCCGTTGCTCAAACGCACAAAGGTCGATTTATAGCGCCTAGAATTTAGGGCGTCCACGCTTCGACATCTCCGTCCTGAAGCGTCTGCTTTTGCCCGTGTGTGAGCACCGTCAGTCTTGGCAAATGTGATTAGCGAACCCACCACACATGACGTCCACCCAACATGATGGCTGAGTCAACGGTAGAGCCAACTGTATCCCCACCGCCCAATCCGCCTAAACTGCGGCCTTACCAAGTCGATTTGGTCAATAATCTCTACCTAAAGCTTAATGAGGGCTACAAGCGGATTGCCATTATCGCCGGGACTGGCGCCGGAAAAACCGTCATCAGTGGACAGATCTGCGCCCATGCCGAGTCCGCTGGTCGCAAGCTGCTGTTCTTGGTACACCTAGATGTCCTGGTCGGCCAGACCTACGAAAAGATGAAGTCCTTTGGGCTTAAATGCGGCTTTATCAAGGCGGGCTGGCCGGAGGACCCGGACGCGCCGATTCAGATTGCCAGTATTCAAACCATGTCTAAACGCGGCTGGTGGAAAACCTGGCCCGCTGACGTGGTGTTCTACGACGAAGCTCATATCACCTTATTTAGCCAAATTGGCAAAAAGGTGCTCCACAAGACCCATGCCGACGCGGTGCATTTTGCCATGACGGCCACCCCCCTAAGGTTGGGCAAGGAGCAACTGGGCGATGTCCTAGAAACGTTGGTCGCCTCCCCCGTGCCCAACGACCTACAGCAAATGGGCTACCTAGCCCCGCTGAAGTACTACAGCATGCCCATGGACAGCATGGCCAATCTGGAGGAAGTGGGGACCAAGGGCGGCGAGTACGACGAACGGGATCTTAAAAACGCCTGCGATCGCCCGGAACTAGTGGAACGCATTGTCGAAGAATGGTTTCGTCTGGTCCCCGACAAACGCACTATCGCTTTCTGTGTGGATGTGGAGCATGCCCGCCACGTCGCTGAAGCGTTTCGCCGGGAGGGGATCACGGCCGATACGGTGGACGGTGGTACCCCCATTAAAGAACGCCAAGAAATGTACGAAGCGCTGGGGACGGGGGAGCTGATGGTGCTCACCTCCTGCAACGTGATCAGCATCGGTTTCGACGAGCCCAGTGTTGAAGTGGGCCTGATGCTGCGCCCCACCAAATCCTCCGCCCTGCACTTCCAACAGCTGGGGCGCGTCATGCGCATCTCTCCCCAAACGGGCAAAGAGTACGGCATCATTCTTGACCAGGCGGGTAATCTCCAACGGCTGGGCTTTCCTGAAGACGTCCAAGAATACACGCTGCCCACCCGCAAGCAGTCCTCCGGGGGCGGTGGTCCGGCACCTACCAAGCCCTGCCCCGCCTGTGGGCGGATTGTCTATTCATTTATTGTGAAGTGCCCAGACTGTGGCCATCAGTGGGTTTCTGACCGGCCCATATTTCTCGAAGATATGGTGGAAATCTATTCCAACGAGCAGGCCAGTCAGATTAAAGACATTCCCACCCTCATACAGATTTATCACGGTCATCGCCGCCGCGCCTTTCGACGGGGTTATGCCACCACCTGGGCTGACCGCGCCTTCTATGAGCATTGCAGCCGCAGCCCCAAACCCGAATGGTGCTATGGCTCTCTGTTTGGGGCAAAGCCCACCTGGGAAGAACAGCTTTTAATCGTTCAGTACCTGAGAAAAAGTGCCCGACGGTTGGGTAAACGAGAAGATTGGGTGATTACCGAATTCGAAAAAGAGGTCGGCCCTGATAGCTGGCGACAAATCGCACTGTACCAACAAAGTGCAACGGGTTAAGCATGGGGGCACTGTGCACCGCCTTACCCGCCCAATTCTCCAGAGAGATGGTGCAGCCGTGAGCCGACTTGAGTCGTTCTACCGTCGAAACTACTCGAAACTACATTAACCATGGATGCCAAACAACTTCAGGCCGCCTATGGCAGCTATCCCCTGACGAGTACTGTCATTTTGCTCGTGGTAGTGCTCGTCGCCCTCATTTTATTTAAGCCCGCCAGTCGGGCAGTCAAAGGCTTTTCTGGTTTTTGTCAGCGGCTGTTGCCCGCCTTTGGTGTCGTCATCCTGGGGCTAATAGTGAACCTGATGCTGGCGTTTAGCATACAGAGCAACTTACAAGCCGTCGCTACCCTGGCGCCTATCTCGTCCACAGCTGGGCTAAGAGAACTCGGCGCAGATCGCGTTGCGGTGTTTATCGGGACCGTCAGTGAGCAAAATGAGCGGACTTCTAAGGGGGATAAGGAATACGTCGCCTACCTGGGCGAGGATTCCTGGCGACCCCTCAGTCTAGTGGTCGAAAATCAGGGCGATGCTGCGTTTATTCGCGATCGCAACTACGTTCCCCTCAACTGGCCCCGTTACCGTGACCCATTTGGCGACAATAGCGTCCGATACCTCGACTACGGCCAACCCATCGTCGCCATCGGCGAAGTGCTTGCGACCACCGACCGTCCCTTGGCGGGAAGCAATGCCGAAGCCAGCTATGGCATTGATACTCGAGTGCTCTTTGCAGGTTCCTACGCGAACTTTACAACTGCAACTGCGCTCCGAGCGCTATGGCCGCGAATCATGCTTGGCCTCAATAGTGCTGCTTTAGGTGTCGTTGTTATTGGCGTGCTTGTTTCCGGCTCACGGCGGCTGATGCGCCGTCAGCCCAACAGTAAACCAACCCAATAACCCCCAAGATTCTCCCCCCCTGTGCCGGATAGTCCGGGGGCGCTATCCTAACGGAAGCTTCAATTAAGGAAACCTGAACTGTGACCACGGTGCCGCTACCCCCCGGCCGATCGGGA
>JBCBOC010000064.1:0-10408 GCA_039821475.1 Cyanobacteria bacterium J06632_22
CAATAATGGATTGTTCAGCGATTGCATTAGACTGGCCAAGGTTTGCTGGATCAGCAGATCGGGGTTGAGGGCGACCCAACCGTCTCCGGTCAACTGCCGCAGCTCAAAGTGCAGGTGGGGACCAGTGGAATTGCCAGTACTGCCGACCAAGCCAATTACCTCGCCCTGCTCAACCCAATCCCCTGGATTGACTAGCAGACGTGCCATGTGGGCATAGCGGGTCTCTAGGCTGTCGTCTTCATGGCGCAGGATGACGGTGAGGCCATAGCCGCCTAAGAAATCTGCGATCGCAACTCGACCTGCCTGGGTTGCCACAATCGGTGTCCCGAGCGGTGCGCCTAAATCTGTTCCGGCATGGAAACGCTGGTCGCCAAAAATTGGGTGGGTTCGCCAACCAAACAGGGACGTAATCGGTGCCGGCATCGTCAGCGGGAAAATAAACTTCTTGCCCAACTGCAGATTCACAATGGGGCGAGCCGCACGGTTGTAATAGTCTCTGCTCGCTGCGGTAGTGCCACCGGAAATCTGGACGCCAGAAGCGCTGATGCTGACAGGACCAACGTTAAATGACCGCCCCTGGGGGCCCACCTGGCCGGGCCCAGCTGTGCCCTGGGCAACGGTGGGGGCCGGTGCCTGCGCGCAAGCACCGCTCGGAACCTGACCATTTTGGACCGTAAACCGACAGCCGCTGGAACGCTCGGAAAGTACAACCGTTGGCTGGGTGGCCCCTGTACTGTAATCCGTTGGATCGACAAAGACGGCGCCTAAATCTGAGGGGCGAGGTGTGCTCGCCGGATCCGTGGCAGCGGTCTCGGATTCAGTGCCCGTTTCGACCGTGGGAATAGCACTGGGAACGATATCGTTCGGCGTGACAACTTCAACCGGAGGCTGAGTCGCGGAGGGCTGAGTCGGTGCAAATGTAGGGGCGGGTGCTGCGGGTTCAGGTGCTGCTGCGGCCGGGGCTGCCGGGGCGGGTGCTGCCGGGGCAGCGGGTGGCGCGACGGGGGCTCCTACAGGTGCTGTGGGGGCCGGTGCTGTGGGGGCTGCCACGGGTGCTGCGGGTGCTGCCGGGGCAACGGGTGGCGCGACGGGGGCTGCTACGGGCGGGGCCACCACGGCATCCTCTGTCTGGGCATAGGTCGCTTGCCCAATCAGACTAAAGCTGCTGATTAAGCCGAGCTGCAACAGCCAGGCGCGATAGGCCAAGGTAGACCAAGTTGACTTTGAGGTAGAAGCGTCCATAAAAGTTGAGCGATGCCTACTGTAGTTTTACCAGCTTTCCATTGGCGGATGCCCCGCCCGCTTTGAAGATTCCGTTAGCAGACTTGCGAAAGACGCTAAGGCAACGTGTAGCTATCCTGGCATAGGGCCAAAGCATCTGACCACTGCCCAGGAATTTACTGATCCGCTACCGACCGCAGGGATAGCCGTCGCCATAGACGCCCTTTCTTCGGGGCCCTTCTTGGGGGCCCATTTTTGGGGGCCTTGTTTGGGGTTTGTGCACGACGACGGGCCACTTAGCGACCATACTCGGCACTTGAGCACCAGGATTGTCCTAAGCAAAGTGACGAGAGCTACAATATGCCCAATTACGGCATTAGATAGCGTTACCCCTAGGTCACTTACTGAACAGGACAACCCTTGAACTGAGTCCGTTTCGGGTGCGGTTAGCGCCCGAACGGTGATGCCTCGGATGTGAACATCTATGGCTCTCAGGACGTGGGCTATACAGGATGCCGCTCCAGTCAGAGCATTCCTGCCGAGCCTACCGATTTAGGGAAACTAAACTATGTGGTTTAGTCCAGCGTTATTGTAGCTTAAAGAAACTTGGTCTGTAGACAGTGTGATGATCTTTTCGCGGCAGTGCTGCCGGTAGGGATACCCCGTCGGTGATGGGGATGGGGACATGGGCGGGTGCGATCGCAACTGTTCGTCGGATATCGTTTGGATCCTATTCGGGGACGCTACACCAGCGGCAGGCAGCGAAACCTGGAGTTCTCCCATGGCGGTCACGCCGATGATGTGGCCTGTCTGGTTGCCGATATCAATGGACTGCCCCAGGTGGGCCAAAAGGGATTTATACGCCTTTAAAAAGTGAGTCGTGCCCACTTGCTGTTGCCAGCATAGGCCTTGCCAAATCCCGAGCAGTACTGTGGCGATGGCCAGCTCTATGGACCAGGCTGTGCTGCGAGAGATGCCATCTAGAAGGGGCTGCAGGGCAATGGCGGCGGGCGGCTGACGGTCGAGGACTTGAGGGTTAGCGGCGGGTAATACATTGGCATAGTTCAAGCCCACGCCAACAACGGCCTGGGTTAGCGTTTGCCCGGTGGTACGGGTCTCTGTCAAAATTCCGCCCAGTTTTAAGAGCTGATCGGCACGTTCGGGTGATCGAACAACCAAATCATTGGGCCACTTGATCTCGATGGGCAAGTCCCAGTGTCGTAATAATGTGGCAATTCCCCAACCGCTAGTACAGGTTAACAGTGGGGCTAAGGAACTGTCCCAGTCAGGTTCCAACAGCATCGACACATAAACGCCGCCCGCTGCTGAAATCCAGCGCCTACCCCGCTGGCCGCGACCAGCCGTTTGTGCCTGGGCCACCACCACCGTTCCTGCCCCGGCACCTTGCCGGACCATCTCCCATAGGGTCTGGTTGGTCGAAGCCAACCTGTCAAAGTAATGGATCTCTAGCTGTGGGCGCAGTCCTTGGAGGGATGGGGCTACCGCCAAAGGATAGGTCGCTAAGGATTGGTAGAGGGCATCAAGCTGCAATTGGAAACCTGGAGAGTGTGCTATTGCGTTCGTCGAGTTGCTAAGGATAGTTCCTGATGCTGAAGTCCTTTGCCCTAGAGCCACTCGACGCAGTCGAATGCGTTTATCAACCCTTCGACTGCCATAAAAAAGGCGCTTCAGCAGAGCGCTGCACACACTATATATAGATATAGTCCCAATCAAGTTTTGGATTCGTGGGCCGGTGGCAAATTAGCAGAGTGGCGAGTGTTATATGAGTGAAGTTAACCCAGGCAGCACAGTGCCGGAACTGACCGAAGCGACAGTTTGGGCAGTGCTCAATGATGAACTGTCCGATGACATCGTCAATCAGCTCGTGTGGCAAACGTTGGGTTATCGGCCGCAACCGGATGGTCAATGGCAGCCAGCGTCTGTAGATGCTGCTTGGCTCGAAAAATTTCCGACACCGCCTAATTTTATTGAAAGCCGCCCTGCGACGGTGCAGCTGACGCGGGCTATTCCTAAACCCGATAAGCAGTTGTTAAAGACGTATCTGGGCTTCAAAGGGTACACCGTCGATCAGCTGATTCCTCGACTCACACGACGAGCCACTATGGCTAACTGGCTATTGAGCGTCATGCGACAACAGGGGAAAATCTCGGTATAAGACCTCAGACCTCAGACACCAGACCTCAGACACCAGACCTCATCCCCGCTGTAGCGAGATATCGCTTTAGAGCGAAGTCTCCGTGTAAATACTATGTCGCTAGAACACAAAGCGAACGGGGAAAACTTACGGGTAATTGACCTAGAGTTTTTGGATCTTGTCTGAATAATGCAAGAGAGATTTTTATGTCCTCAGCAGCGTGCACTTCCGGGGATTTTAGGTGGACTGGGGCCGCTAGCCCATATTGAGTTTGAGCGACGCTTGCTACAACATAGTTTTCGTCGTGGTGCCACGCGCGATCAGGAGCATCCGACCTGGCTATTGCTCAATGCGACGTCAACACCCGACCGGACTCAAAGCCTTCTAGCTCAGGGACCAGACTGTACGCCTGCCTTAGTTCATGGCGCGCGGCTACTCGAGACGATGGGGGCCAGTTTCCTCGTGGTCACCTGCAATACGGCCCATGCTTTTCATGGTGTGGTTCAGTCTCAACTCAGCATTCCTTGGCTCCACATGATGGATGCGACAGCAGCTTATATTGCTCAAAATTTTCCTTCTGTTCATCAGGTGGGCATACTAGCGACGGACGGCACAGTAAAATCTCAGCTTTATGATGGCAGCCTGCGCCGCCATCATCTATTTCCAGTTGTTCCTCAGCTCAAATCGCCCCTACAGCAGCGGGTGATGAGATCTATTTATGATCCGGACTGGGGAGTTAAATCGACCGGAACTTGGGTTTCAGACTTGGCGCTGAGTGAGCTAACAACGGCAGTAGATGGGCTTGTAGAACAAGGTGCAGAACTGGTGATTGCCGGCTGTACCGAGATTTCAGTCGGCTTAGCACGCTGTAATACTCTCTCTATCAACTGGATCGATCCGCTGGATGTCATGGCCGAGGCCGTGCTTGATTTGGCCTATGGTGTCCGTCCGACGCAGTCTACCTTAGCCGCCTAAATCGTATTTTGGAGTGCTTCCATGCGCCATTCTTTCCAGAGGTTCGCTCATCTTTCTTTGCGCTGGGTCATCCTGTTTGTTGCACTAGTCGGCTTTTGGGGTGGCGCAGAAGGTGCGATCGCAGTCGACCTGTCTCACTCTCTCGCAGTTGTGCTACAGCCCGGTAGCGAAGGGGCTGCCGTAGAAACGTTACAAAGTCAGCTCCAGCAGCGGGGCTATTTCGACAGTGAGATTACTGGGTTGTATGACGATGACACCCAGCTTGCAGTCCAAAGCTTCCAGCGCGATATGGGGCTTCAAGCTGACGGTATTGCTGGAGTTGCAACCCAGGAAGAGCTCGCGGACATCGATCTTGATAGAGTGGCGATGCCGCCTGATATCCAGCGCATTCTTGATCGCGGTCGGTTGATTGTGGCTGTGCTCGGTAGCGACAATCCCCCTTTCTTTATGGGGGACGACAGCAGTCCCACAGGGCTAGATATTAAGATTGCTGAGGGGTTAGCCCAATCCCTGAATGTGGGCTTGGAATTTAATCGGTCGGCCGAAACCTTTAATGAGGTCGTGGACCAGGTTTATGCGCTAAATGCTGATATTGCAATTTCCAAATTGAGTCGTACGTTCAGCCGTGCGCAGCGGGTTAGGTTCTCTCGCCCTTACGTCAATATGCGGCAGGGTCTCTTGGTGAACCGAGTGCAAATTGCCCAGCAAGACAACGGTAGCTCTCCTGTAGAAGCGATTCGTAATTTTAGTGGCAAAGTTGGGGTGATCGACGGTTCATCCTACGCGGGCTTTCTGAAGCAAAAGTTTCCCGATGCAGTTGTTCAGGCATATCCCACCTGGGACGATGTTGTTGACGCGGTAATCCGCGGCGATGTGCAAGCGGCTTACCGAGATGAGCTGGAAGTGAAGAAAGTCATTGTTAAAAACCCTGACGCAGCCCTACGGTTGCAAACCATTGCATTAACAGATACGAAGGATCCAATCGCCATGGCGATGCCCTGGGATAGCACTCAGCTTCAGGCCCTGGTTGATCAGTATCTCGATACGCAAGACTTAGACTATACCGCTGACATGGTGTTAGAGGAGTACGCTGATACGGTGCGAGCTGATGCTTCCGCTGCGTAAGTTTTGAGTATTCTCCCCTCTGTCTTGAACATCAATACATCACACGCACTTAAATCAAAATTTACTGCTGTAGCATCATGACTATCAATCCGGTTAAAAGAAGATCTCGCCCGTGGTTCAATCGCATTTCAATAAGCTGGTTACGAAGTCCTTGGGCTATTCTTATCAGTGTTGTACTGGCAGTTTTTGTGGGTACTGCCTATAAGGATTTTGCTGTGTCGCTGGCACCTATTGGCGAACTTTACCTGGGTTTGCTAAAAATGTGTGTCTTACCCATTTTGTTGGCGGCTATTACTACCAGTATTGGGCGTCTAATGCAGAGCAGCAACGCGGCTCAGTATGTCAAACGAATTTTGGTTGTTTTTCCGTTAAGTTTAGCGGTCTCTAGTGGCATTGCCGTGCTGGTTGCCATGTTTGCGGGACCAGGACGTAACTTGTCGACTCAGACCCTAGAGGCGCTGGGCATCTTAGTGAATGACTCCAGCGTTGATCTGGAAATGGCGCTGACAGGACCATTGCCGGTGGAAGAAAGCTCTTCGGGGCTGCTGACGTTTCTGATTGGTTTGGTGCCCGAAAACATTTTTGATGCCCTCAGTCAGGGGGAGACGCTCAAAGTGCTTATCTTCTCCATTATTGTGGGTGTCTCGTTAGGCTTAGTGCGTCATCGGGTGACCGAGCCCTGCTTTGATATTTTGGAGGCGACCTACCGCACCTTCAACCAGCTGATCAACTGGCTAACGCTGTTGCTTCCTATCGGTTTGTTTAGTCTGCTGTCCTATCAGCTCTCTCAGCAAGGGATTGACGTCATGCTATCGATGATTAATTTCATCATCGTGGGCTTGATTACTTTTTTAGCTATCTATGTCGTTTGCACAATTGTGATCTGGAAGCAGACGAAGAAATCGCTCTTGAGTGTTTTAGCCGCCATGAGAGAGCCGTCTATTTTGGCACTGGCAACGTCCAGTAGTCTCGCCTGTTTGCCCTCGGCCATTACTCAGCTCAGCGATACGCTAGGCTTCAATCGACAGACGGTTAATCTGGTTACGCCGCTTTCCATCACCGTTTGCCGTTTTGGCTCGGTGGTCTATTTTGCGTTGGGGGCGGTCTTTGTTGCACAGCTGTATGATGAGCCCCTCGGCCTTGGCAGTATCTTTATTATCGTGGTTGGCTCCATTTTTGCGGGCATGGCGACTTCTGGTGTAACCGGCATTTTGACCCTAACTATGCTGGGTATCGTTTTGGAACCGCTACAGCTCCCCCTGGAAGCAGTACTGGTTCTATTTGCGGCGATTGATCCCGTGATGGACCCGTTCCGAACCTTAGGCATTGTGCATACCGGTATTGCGGCCACCGCCATGATTGCCGACCGCGAGACTACACCTGCAGCCGCAGCGTAGGAAATAGTCAGACATACTGTTGGGAAACGGTGTTGACGGTTTCTAGCGGGTTATTTTAGGCAAAACGCGGTCTTATCATTAGATAAGGCCGCGTTTTGTTTTAAAGCTATCCTCAGGTGGGCTATTGGATTTTTTGTTTGAGAAGTGCTAATGCTTCTAATAGGGACTCAGTGCGCTGTTCCAAAATTTTGTTTTGACTCAGAACAGGCTCCACTTGAGCCAGCCGCGTAAGCTGTTTCAGAATGCTGTCCCGCTGTTGAACGATTGGAAATGCACCAGACTGGAACCAATGGAAGAGGGCGCGACCACCGCTTCGCAGCCCCCGACCATAGCGAGGATAGTCGGGGATAGGTGACAGAATCTGGGGCTGGTAAGGGACTTGCATTGACTCACACCAGTCGTGCCACTTAAAGCGCAGAATGCGAGGACTGGTAATAACTGGCACCCAAGGCACCCGCAAGGCATCCGCGACAATTGCACCATGCATGGCCTCTGCATATAAAACTTCAGTCTGGCTGATAGCCGTCAAGATAGAGTCTACCGAGCCTCGCGGATCGATATAGTGCAGATTCGCATCCTGACACAGCGAGGCCCAAGCTGCCTGGGCACTACTGGCATGATGGATGTGGGGCATAAAGCCAATGCGAGGCTGATTCGAGTGTTCGGACGGTATGGACCGAAAGCATTGACGCACCAATACCCCCCCGTCGGTAATAGCCTGATTAGGTGACAGCCCCAACTGCTGAGCAGAGCGGGGTCCCCGCACACAAAAAATCTGCCAATGACTTGGAATTTTGGTGAGTGGCGTTTCATAGCCGACACCGCTACTAAAGATAAACACTTGTTTGGCATCTGCGATACGCGACGGTAAACGCTGGTTTAAAACAGTGCCAATCCCAACAAAGCATGCAGCGCTATCGTCATTAAAGCAGTTGGGTAGCAGCTTTGGCCAAAGCCAGATGTTGAGCTCATCTCCAAAGTTAGGCTGACGATCGCGGCGACGATAGTAATAAAGCTGCATAGGCCAGTGAAATTTTCTAAAAGCTCTTTTCTAAAAGAGATAAGCGCGACGAACTATCCGCTCACGCCAACTAACGGTATGTGATCGCGTTCGTTTAAACTGTTGCATCAGCCTGTTGCTACGGCACCAACTTTCATAGGCGGGAATAGCAATCGATTCTAAAAAATGAATCCACTGCTGGGTGATAACTTCTGGTGAACAGTCTTCCGCTCGATGGTTTGCCTGTTGAACCACTTTCTGACGAAAATTGAGATTATCTCGCAATCTTATAAGGCCTTCGACTAGCTCGTCTAGTGTCGTAACCTCAATATAATCCAGCGAACTTTGACGAACGGCACGGAAAGCACTTTCTGGACCTAACAAGGCAGGTACACCTGCTCGCCAGGTATTAAATAGCTTAGTCGGAGGTTTATTGTGATACCGTCGGGCCCAGGTTTTGCGAGCAAAACTACGCACAGCCACAACCGCATCAATGCCTCGATAATCGTGCCAGCGGTTATCGAGCGGGGTATAGTCATTCCAGGTATTGTTATTCACTACAGGCTGCCAATTAAGCCCTAGTTCTCGTAGTTTATCTGCCCAAGCTGGAGACTGTAGCTCCGTGGCCAGATTGTTTTGGTGTCCCAAAAAGGCTACAGACTCAAATCGATCACCTCGCGCAGGATCCCGAGAGAGCAGCCCTGGCTGAGGCCAGTGAGGCAGATAAAACTGACGCGCTCCAGCTTCTACAGGATTTTGCACAACCTGAAGTTGCGCGTCGGGGTGAGGTGGTGCCTCTGCTCGCAAACAAATAAAGAGCTGTCGTGAATTGGGTTGAGGAAAGGCGTTAACCGTACGAGGACTGTTACTGTGAAATAACACAATTCCGCTATCAGGAATGTTTTTGCTTAGGGCGCATCTAAACCCAACAGCCTTTAGCCTTAACCAGGTCTGTATCGTCCACGCATAGACTCCTAGGCTGAAGCCAGGCCAGTTATCTTCTTCATGCTGCGGCCACGTTTGGGGCCAAAGTGCTTCCGGCAGCCAAAAAACAATCTTAGGAGACATAAGGCACAGAATCAGCCGACACAGAATTAGCTGGGGTTGTTTTCGGTGGGGTAAGTTGCGATCGCAACCCATGCACCGGACTCATTAGACTGTGTACCAACAGCGTTCGTTCACAGGCCGTTACCACGTCTGTGGGTGCGAGCTGTCGGGTCTGTATGACGTGTCGGAGTAGTTTGCGTAAATCGTTGAGCCCGTGCAACCCCAGCATCACCGGACGCTGCCAGGGACGATAGCGCAACTGCCGCAGCGGATACCGACTCAGGCCAACACAGCGAAACAGATTGAGGAGATAGGCCGGTGCTAGACGCGCAGCAGGAATCTGGTGCGTCAGCCGCATCTGCGGGTTATGCCAAATCGGCCAGCCGGCATCTCGCAGATAGGATAATGTTTCTACATCTTCGCCTTTAGCCTTCAGGCTAGAACCACAGACGCCTGTCAGAACGGGGTGAGCCGGGACGCACCGCTGCCAGGCTCGCCGTCTTACCACCATGCCAGCCCCAGCAGGCAGTACCCCCGTAGCCCCATAATGAAAAGGCTCGTTCCCACGCTGGATCACAGCGAGACAACTCGCGATGCGATCAAATCCAGGCGGCGGTGGGACTGCATAAACACCTTTGATCTCACTGCCATAGGCCCCCACATCAGGATGTGCTTGGGCAAAGCGGCAAGCCTCGTGTACCCAGTACGGATCGGGCAGGGTGTCATCGTCGAGGAAACCAACTAGCTCACTGCGAGCCTGCTGGATGGCACGTCGACGGGCATAGGCCAAGCCCTGGCGAGGTTCGTAGGCATAGCGCAAGGGAACCTCGCCAGTCCAGCTTTGCTGCTGCTGGTGTACCCAGCGGGCAGTGGCATCCTGGCTGTTGTTGTCAACAATCAGAATTTCCCAAGTAAAGAGCGTGGCACGTTGCGATCGCAACCGCTCCAGCAATAGGGGCAGGCGCTTTACCCCGTTATAGGTACAGATAACAACCGAAAAATCGAACACGACTTACTCTTACGGAATCCACAAAGCATTTATATCTCTCGCCACTTTGCTTAGGACAATCCTGGCGCTCAAGTGCCCAGTATGGTCGCCAAGTGGCCCGACGTCGTGCACAAACCCCAAAAAAGGCCTTTGTGGCGACGGATATAAGACATAAGCCTTGTCGAAGTCCCGAATTCTCGTTTTCTTTAAAGGAATCCAAAGATTTTAAGCTGAACACGGCTTTAAATGTCTTCGTCAAAAAATAACTGGATTAGGTTAAGCCCTTATCAAGAATTCTGTGAATAGCAAAGTCTTCAGTTTTTTTTAAGCAAGAAAAAGGGCCGCGAGCCCGTTGAACGATCGCTGTATTCGGTGACCTAATGCTGCATCAAAGTTAGAAATCAGAGCTGTGATGAATGAGTAGCGAATAGCGAATGGTGCTAGAACTGTAGCCCATGACGGTCTCAAGAACATAAACCATTCGCTATTCACTATTTCGC
>JBCBOC010000324.1:0-5199 GCA_039821475.1 Cyanobacteria bacterium J06632_22
CACAGGCCGTAGGTTCCATCTAGATATAGGTAGGCATATCGGGCGTTTTCTCTTTTCTCAGGCGTTAGATCTGCTCTGTAGAAACTGACGCGACTGGCAACCCACGAGAGCAGCATCATGGTCAAGGGAAAGACAAACGGGTTAAACAGCTGCTCAATCTCCGATGCAATTCTTGCCGACTCATTTAGCGGTACTGGCTTGGTCAACAGATTGGCAAACCATAGCAGTATCAGGGACGGCGCAGCAGCTAGCGCACTCTCGTAGAAATTGGTTGACCAAGGACCCAGCAGACCTCGGCTCTGCAGCTCTTCGTTTGAAAACTCATGGACCGGCTGCCCCGATTGAACAACCCGGCGCGTTTTTAGAAAGCGCTCAAAATTAACCAGTTCTTCAACCAGTTCTAGAATCGCAAAGGGACTTTCACGTTTTCTCGGCCTAGATCTTTTTCGGGCCATGGCTATTTATCACCATTCGTTAGAACTGCCGAGACCAAGTTTTAGGCCAGCGTTCTACCACCACCTTGGTCTGGGTAAAGAACTCTACGGCATGCTGGCTTTGGCCGTGCAGGTCACCATAAAAGCTTTCTTTCCAACCGCTGAAGGGGAAAAAGGCCATGGGGGCTGCAACGCCAATGTTGATGCCGATATTTCCAGCTTCGGCATCGTAGCGGAACTTACGAGCCGCCGCCCCGGAGGTGGTAAACAGACAGGCCATGTTGCCCCAGCGGCTGTTGTTCACCAGGGTAATGGCCTCTTCCAGCGTGTCGGCATGAATCAGGCTCAGCACCGGTCCAAAAATTTCTGTATTGGCAATTTCGCCCTGGGCAGGAATGCCGTCTAGTAACGTAGGCCGCACAAAACTACCGGTTTCGTAGTCGGGAATGTTGGGTTGGCGGCCGTCGACCAGTAGCCTGCCGCCTTCGTCTAAACCGGTTTGAATGAGAGACTCGATGCGGACCTGGCTGTCGGGCGTAATGACCGGCCCCATTTGCACCGCAGGGTCAAGGCCACTGCCGACGGTGCGGGTTTGGGCTGCTGTTGCGATCGCATCTACAAATGCATCTTTCACATCTCCCACCGTAATCGCCACCGATGCCGCTAGGCATCGCTGCCCCGCACAGCCAAAGGCACTATCCGCCACAATTCGCGTGGTCATCTCTAGGTCTGCATCGGGCAAGATCACCACCGGATTCTTGGCGCCGCCCTGGCACTGCACCCGTTTGCCGTGGGCCGCTGCCTCACTGTAAACGTACTTGGCTACTGGGCTAGAGCCGACAAAGCTGATGGCCCGCACCGTGGGGTGGTGCAACAGCGCATCCACCACTGTCTTGCCCCCGTGGACCAGATTTACCACCCCCGCAGGCAGATCCGTCTGGTCGATCAGCTCCCCAATCTTTTGCATCGTCAGGGGCACTTTTTCTGACGGTTTAATGAGGCAGGTATTGCCGCAGGCCACCGCATAGGGAAAGAACCAGAAGGGAATCATCGCCGGAAAGTTAAACGGTGCGATAACGCCGACGACGCCCAAGGGCTGCCGGATCATCAGCTCGTCGATGCCGCGGGCAATGTCTTCGGCGTGGGTGCCCTGCATCATCGTCGGAATGCCGCAGGCCACTTCAATATTTTCAATGGCCCGCTGGAGCTCACCGTTGGATTCTTTTAGGGTTTTACCGCATTCCTGGGTGATGGTGCGAGCCAGATTATCGCGATGCTGTTCGATCAGCGTCTTAAGCTGGAACAGCGGCTGGATACGCTCCACGGGCGGGACCCGTCGCCAGGTTTTGAAGGCTTCGGCAGCAGCAGCGGCCGCCTGGTCCAGATCGGCATGGGTGGAAAGGGGGACCTGCCCCAGCCGATTGCCGGTGGCCGGGTTGATGATGGGCAAAGACTCAGTGCCAGTCGCGGGCTGCCAGGTCCCGTTAATGTAATTCTTGAGCTGCTCCATCGGGCCTCCAGATGCGTTGCCAAAGGTTTATTCTATAGCTCTCGCCACTCTGCCTTGGACAATTCTGCCGCTCAGGTGACCAGCAGGGTATGCCTAGAGAATCCCTTTTAGCGTAGAATCCTCTCTAGCGTAAAGACGCCAGGATGAGGGGAGGCAGTTCCGGGCAGTGCTAAATCTCTGCCACGTCCAGAACTAGAGTTTTCCCTAAGGAAAAGCTGTCGCTTTTTAGGCTATACACCGTTTGGATCTACAGGTTTCAAGCTGGACGTGGTTTAACGGACACGCCTAAATAAACACAAAGACATCGCTGTCCAGCGACAGCGACAGTCCCGTCTGAATCACCCCAATCAGCTCGTCCGTAAAGCCCCGACGCTCGTCTCGGTTGATCCAAAGGGCATAGCCGGTCTCGCCGCTGGAGACAGTGTAGTTGGGCTGCAGCCGATACTGCGCGCCCTGCTTGAGCTGTATGCGGTCCTCACTTCCCAGTCCTCGAATCAAGGCAAAATCTTCTGTTCCCAGTCGACCGGGCAGACCGTCCCCGTAAAAAATACCGCTACCGTTAGCGAGCACAAACCGATCTGCGCCGTCACCGCCAATCAGCAAATCCTGCTCGCCCCGTCCCAACGTATTACTCGTTGTGCCTAGCAGCCAGTCCTGGCCCGGCCCACCGTATAGTTCGTCATTGCCCGGCCCGCCCGTGAGCCGGTCATTCCCCCCTTGACCAAACAGCGCATCATTGCCCCCATTGCCAAAGATTTGGTCATTGCCGGCCCCACCCAGCAGGCGATCATCACCGCCATGACCAGCCAATTGATCGTTGCCGCCGTAGCCACGACCTAAATCAGCGCCGGGTGTTCCCGATAGGACATCTATTCCGGGTGTGCCTTCTAGCAGGGCACGGGGCAAAGAGGGGGGCGGCGGCAAAGGCGGCGCAGAAGGTGCAGGGGTCGGAGAAGGAGAAGGCGCCGGGACCGGTCCCGATTGGGGCACCAGTCGGAGGACCCGCAAGTTGTCTTTGACCGTCAGGCCAAGCTGGCCATTTTGAATTGATAGGTTACGGGTACTGAGACCACCATTATCTAAAAAGGTGTAGACCGTCGCAGCGGATTGCAGTGACTGGGGCAGGGTGAGCGTGACCCGTTGGTCAGGAATATCGGTCTCACCCGGTGCGGTAGATTCTCCAATCCACAATGCCAGGTAAAACGTTCCATCGCGCTTTTGCAGCAGCGTGTAGTCAACATTGTCAGTTTGGCCGCTGAGCCCTACCGATAGTGGGCTGGGCCTGAAGGCTGCGCCCGGATCGTCAAAAAGGTCAATAAAATTCTTGAGACTGCGGTAGGCCGGCTTAGGTGAGCCATCGCCATTGAGTAGACCAAACTGCTCACCGCCTTGATCGACTAGCTCATACAAATAGGTGCGGTCTAGCCCGGCATTGAAATGGGTTAAAAACAGTCGGGGCAAATATCTTGCCACGACCTTTTCATCTAGGGGCGGCTGGCTCGGGTGGGCGCCGTCCTGCCAACCCGTTTCTGTAGAAATAATCGGGTCTGCCCCACTGACTGTCTGGGCTTGGTCCAAATTCCAGTCTAGGCTGCCGTAGCCATTGGCACCCCAACCCTCCGTCTCAGGTGGGCGACCTCCCCAATAGTTGTGAATATTGCCATAGTCGGTGTAAGCCGTCAGGTTACCGAGGCGATCGCGACCGGCGGGCGTCACGACCGATGGTCCAATCACCGGAATATGGCGCAGTAGGGGGTTGCCATTTACCGTTTCATAGAGCTGCCGCTGGCCCTGGCGAGTGGCCCCCACCCAATTGTTAATGCCTTGCAGGTCGGGTTCGTTCACCCCTTCAAAGGCACTGATGGCACCGTCAGACCACTGATAAACCTCGTCCAACAACGCATAGTTCGTCGGGTTGTTCGCGCCCGTATCCAGGGTTTGGGTAATCAGATTAAACTCAATGCCTTCGTCGGCCAGTTCTCGCAGACGCTGGTAGTAAAAGGTGTCTCGATTTACCCCGGGGTAGGTGTAGGCCCCGTCGCGAATGTGACGAATATTGAGGTCCGTTAGCCGGGGCTTGATCAGACTGTCAAAACGGTCGTAAACCGTGTCGGTATAGTGCAGATGGGTATTGACACCAATGGTGTCCACCAGACTATCGGCAGCGCGGGCGCGCACCACCTGGACCTGGGGCGTAAGCTGAAGCATAAAATGTTGGAGACTTTCTCGTCTGAAAGAGGTATTACATCTGTCACGGTGTTAGGGGCCGTGTTCAATGCTGTAAGCCCTAAGCATCAGTAAGCATCAGGGCAAGCATGGACACCCCCGTGACGCAGTCAAAGGGGTCTAAATCCGCTTCAACTGCTTTATCGCTCTAGCCAACAAAAAACTTTCAGGGAAACTGCCATCAACCACATCCAGTTTGAAAACTGGGGTGTCGCCGGAGAAACGACCGTACTGGACAGGGCTAAGGCATATCAATGAAGCCGGTATAGGAACCGCGGGACATTCAGACTGTAGAAAATCCGCCTCAAGGATGGAACAGACAAGTGGCTAACCCAGAAGCGCTGTGACAGTTGATTTATTAGCACAGTCGGTTGTAAGCGGTAGGATACACGGGATGTCCAATTTGACTCCGGCCCAACAGCTATTTTGGAAAGCCTCTCTGCAACTGCGTTACGGGGTTCCACCTTGCTGTCCACCTTAAGACCGTCACGGTTGAGAACTGTCTAACAACGCGACAAATATCTATGTCTGTTTTGATTTCGGCGGTACTGCCGATTGCATTGGTGGCGCTAGTTGGGGTGTTGGTGGGGCGGGCCTTTGAGCTGGATCTAAAGACGCTAGCCCGGATTAGCATCTATGCTTTACTGCCGGCCCTGGTGCTAACGGGCCTGGCCGAGACGACCTTGGATTTGCGAAGTGCGATCGCAATCATCATCACCTTCCTCATCAACACCGCACTCCTCTACCTGCTGGCGTTAACCCTCGGTCACCTGCTCAAATTCTCCCCCGATGAAAAAAAGAGCCTAATCGCCACCACTACTTTTGCCAACGTGGGCAACATGGGCCTCCCCTTTGTTTTGTTTTCGTTGGGAGAAGCCGGACTGGAACGGGCCATTGTGTATTTAGTTGGGTCCAGTCTGCTGATTGCCAGCGTCTTCCCCATCGTGCTTAAGGGCGCAGGGATTCGAGCCGGTATAAGCTACACGCTGAGACTGCCCGTGTTTTGGGCCGCCATGGCGGGATTTGCCC
>JBCBOC010000315.1:0-5305 GCA_039821475.1 Cyanobacteria bacterium J06632_22
AAAACCAGTTTGTTAGAGGGCATTGCCTGGACACTGTTTAACTATCAGGGTAACTACACCAAAGAGGATCTAATCCGGAATGGTAGTAAAAGCGCTCAGGTCCGGGTGGCCTTGGTGTCTGCGCGGGATGGACGGACCTATGAAGTGGAGCGTTGTACCACCAAGGGATATACCCTGTACGACCCGCAACTCAACGAACGGCTGTCCTACACCCGCATTAAGGACGAGGTCATGCCCTGGCTCCGTCAACATTTGGGGGTGCCTGCCGGGACAGACCTGGCCCAGCTCTTTTCGAATACGGTGGGTGTGCCCCAGGGAACGTTTACGGCGGATTTTTTGCTGACGCCCAATGACCGTAAGCCAGTCTTTGACAATGTCCTCAAGGTGCAGGAGTACCAGCAGGTTTACAAACAAACCATTGGTCTGAAGCGTTTAGCAGAAGGGGCTGTGAACCGGCTCAAGGACCAGATCGCTCAGTTTGAAGAGCGGTTGGACACCTGGGATACCCTGAAGCAGCGCTATGAGACGGGGCAGCAAGCACTGGCGACCAATCAACACCAGCTGAGTCAACTGCAGGGCCAGCTCACGGGCTTGCAATCCCAGCGGACCCAACTGGCTCAGCAAGCCCAGGATTTGCAAGCTTTACAGCAGCAGCAGCAAACCGTACAGGCCAAGCTGGAAGCCCAGCAGCAGACCCTGGCGGTGGTACAGCAGACCCGGGTGCAGTCGCAGCAGGCGGTGGACCTCTGCACCACCCATCGGCCCGCCTATCAGGCTTTTTTAGCGGCGGAGCAGGCGTTGGCGGCGCTAGATCAGCGGGTTAAAGCCCGGCAGACCCTGGTGCAGCAGCAGCAGACCCAGCAGCAGACCCTCGATCGACACCAAGCCAATATGGCTCGTCTGCAACTGCAGCAGGAGCAGCGGCAACAAACGGCCACAGCGTTAGCGGCATTGCAGCCCGAGGTGGTGCAGCAGCAGGCACTGCAGCAGCAACAAAAAAACCTGCAGGCCGAGCAGCAGCGTCTGAGCCAGCTCCAGGTACAGCACCAGGCCACTGAGGACGCGCTCAAGTCCCTGACGCAGCAGCAGCAACGCCTGACCGATCGCCAGGCTAAGCTGGTGGCTCTCCAGGCTGAGGTGGCCCATATTCCTCAGCTAGAGCAACAGCAGCAGCGCCTCCAGCAGCAGCTGAGCCGGGTGGAAGCAGCCCAACAGTTTGAGCAGGAACTGCGGCAGTTGGTGCAGCAGGGCCACACCCAACAGCAAAGCTATCAAACTGAGGCAGCTACCGCTCTGACGGCCTTGGCGGGGCTACGCGGCAGTCTATCCAAGGCGGTGATGGGGCGAATTGAGACTGCGATCGCAACCGGACAGCGCCTCACCCAAACCACGCTGGATGCCCTTGAGCAGATTCTGCAGGACCTGTCTCAGCAGGTGAATGAGGCCAAACTCCTAGGGGAGCTGGCGGACACCCAAAAACAGCTGCAGATGACCTATCGTAGCCAGGCTGAAGCCGCTAGCCTGCCTAGCGTTGAAGCAGAACTGACGCAGGTCACCACTGATCAGGCGGCGCGGCAGCAGACCCTCGAGGGCCTGCAACAGGCTCTCAGTCAACTCCCCAGTCTGACCCAGCAGCTCGCTGAGCTGGCCCAACGGCTGCAAGCGCTGGCGGATCCGATCGGTCGATGTCGCCTGTTGCAAGAGCGCCTAGACGCCGCTGGCCAAGTGGAAGCCAAATTTCAGCAGGCTCAGGCCCAGCAACAGCAACTCACCCAAACTGTGGCTGAACTGGCCCAGCAGTTGACCGAATTTGACGACCTAGACGAGGCCTTAACCCAGCAACAGCAGCAAAAAACAACCCACCAAGCGGGCTATTTGTTGTATCTGCAACATCAACAGGCGGCCAATGCCCTGGCGACGGTGACCGCCGAGGTGGCGACGGTGGAAAGTGCGATCGCAACCCTCAAATCGCAGCAGCAAACCTTGAGAGACCAGATCCAAACGCTTAGCGATGCCTTTGACCCCAAGGCCCAGGAGGCCCTGGAGAACACCTACCAGCAGCTCAAATCCCAGGCTGATCGACTGGAGGGCAGCTTGCCCCAGCAGCAACAGCGCCAGGCGGAACTCGCCGAACAAATTGCTGCCCTCCAGACCCTTGCCGACCGTCGCGATCAGGCCCAGGCTGAGCTCAAACAAAAAGAACGGGTAAAACGGTTCGTCAACTTCGCCCGCAAGGTCTATCGGGATGCCGGACCGCGGATTACCGAGCGCTACGTGCACGACGTGTCTCGCGAGGCCGATCGACTCTTTAGGGAACTGCTCAATCGCGCCAATGTGGCTTTGGAATGGACCCGAGACTACGAGATTTTGGTCCAAGAAGGTCCCCACACCCGTCGGTTCGTGAACCTGTCGGGCGGCGAACAAATGTGTGCTGCCCTATCTGTGCGGCTGGCTCTGCTCAAGACCCTGGCCGATATCGACATTGCCTTCTTTGACGAGCCCACCACCAACATGGACAAAGCGCGGCGCGAGGGGTTAGCAGAAGCGATCGCCCGGCTCAAATCTTTTCAGCAGCTCTTTGTTATCAGCCACGATGACACCTTTGAAAAGGTGACGGAGAATGTGATTACGGTGACGCGGGCATAAACCTCGGGCCCGTCCAGAACGGTCGTTTTCCCTGAGCAAAAGCGCTAGATTTTAGGCGATATGCGTTTTGGAACTACAGGTTTCAAGCGGGACGTGGTTGAGCAGCAACACCCGCTAAAATCGGGCTTGAACGCCGAGCTCAATGGCACTGGAGGAAATGGATTGAGGGTTTCCCCCCATTTGCACCTGTCCTGGTACAGCAAAGTAGCGGTAGCCCACGTTCAGCATGACCTGGGGCGCCACCTCGTATCGCAGTCCCGCCCTTAACTGATAGGCCATTCGTGTCTCAGTTGTGCGCGTCGCGGTCGCACTGTCAGGTCGCAGTGCAATATTGGCGTAGCCGACCCCGGCTCCCACGTAGGGACGCACGGCACTGCCCGTGGGCACATCGTAGTAAGCGTTCGCCATGTAACGGGTGGTTCTGGCCGTGCCTGCTTGCAGTTCAGCGGCTGCGGCATAATCGATGTCCAACTCGGCCACTTCGGTTTCGGTCCGTACGTCCTCAAACTGTAGACCCAATTGATCTAAGGCACTGTCCAGGTTCTGGGGGGCGGTGTTTTGGGGTGTCTGCTCCGCAGCCATCTCGGCAGCACTGAGTTCAAAATCGTAGTTTGGCGTGATTTCAGTCTGCGTATTCCGGCTGACAATCTCCTGACTCACAACATAGGAGGCGCCGGCACTTAGGTCTGTGGCGGTACCGGTGATAGCCGAAGGTGCCGCAGTGGTGCTCCCAGGGTTCGCTAACGGGTCTCTGGTTGTGGCGGGTTCTACCGCTAGGAATGGAGCTGGAGCCGATGCGGGTGTTGCCGCTCGGGTTGTGGCTACTAGAGCCTGAGGTTCAGTCGGGGCAACTGAGGGTGCGTGTGTTTCAGCTGCGATTCCTTCGATTTCGTTGACTGGGGCTGCTGGCGACTGCGACTGGGGTCTCGGTGTTACAGGCTGATCCTCGGTCGTCACGGTTACGGTGCTGGCCGGATCAGAAACTGGCTGCGGTTGTCCCTCGTTGATCGCTGCGGTTGCTGGAATGGATGGGACTGGTGCTGCCGGGGCAGCGTCAGTTGTCGGGGACGTCATAGCCTCATTTAGCGGTGCAGCCTCAGGCTGTGACGCATCAGTCCGTTCAACCTCAGTCGATGCGCCCTCAGTCGATTCAGCATCAGACCCTGATACAACCGGCAGCGAAACCTCAGCTTGGACCGCCGCAAAGGCGGGTGGGGCGGGTGCCACGGGTGCTGCTATGTCAGGCATTGCCACCGTCAGTGGCTCACGGTCCGCGACCGACACAGGGTCGAGGGCCGCACTTGCCGGCACAGGAACAGGGGAGGACTCGCCCTCAGGACTGGCTTGGGCAGCGCCAGCGGACAGGAGGGTTGGAGTTGCGATCGCAGAAACCCCACAGCAGATGCTGACCCAGCGCGCACAGTCATGCGTCATAGTTAAAAGTTCATTGCAGTGGCCATATAACCGTCGCCAAATCTGTTGGGCTAAGGCCGCGCGATGACTGCGACGACACATGCGATGACACAAAGTAGCGAAGGTTATACATAGCTATTCCGAGGGCTGTTCCAGCATCAGGATCTGCGATCGCAATTTGCGGAACGGTTGACCTGGATCGCAAGTCACAGCGAACGGTGTGTTCAAGGGAATCCCCCAACTCGGTGGCTACAGCACAGTGACCAGAGCTATCGTTGTCACAAAAGTCATTGGTTGGGGTTGAGGCACGACGACGGACTACTTGGCGACCATCCTGGACACTTGAGCGCCGAAATTGTCCTAATTAAAGTGGCGAGTGCTAGGGGTGTAAAACCCTTGTATGTCCCCAGCCATCGCGGCATACAAGGGTCGCAACTGACGACGAATTGCGTATGGAAGTGTATACAAAACTGAGGACGCTTCCGTAATGGCGCGGATGCGCTAGGTTTCACAATGTCTTTTGAATTATTTCAGCTTCTTTTAAGGTCCTACAGTCGCGACCCCATCCATTAGGACAAGGCTGCACACCGTCGATTTCGTTTGAGGCTGGGCAGGTCATCCAACTGCTCCTCAACGTTAATGGCACTCCTGCTTAAAGACCACACCACTAAAGGGGCATCTACCATGCGCAACCTCAAATGGGACAACCTGAATCCTCGAATTCTCAGCCACCGATCACCCTAAAACCACGACCTAAACGCCCCTCTACAGCAGCGCAGCCCCACCCTCGACAGCGCTTGGCGGGTAAAGTGGCGTTGATTATGGGGAGCGATGGGCGACTGGACCGTAAAATTGCCAGTGTGTATACCCATCAGGGTGCCTGTGTCATGTTGTGTGGTCTGCACCTACGGCGAGGTCAGGCCCTGGCAAGTCAAATCAGAAGCGCGGGCGGAGAAGCGCGGTTCTTACTCGCTGATGTGGCTGACACAGCAGATGTCCAAAAAGCCGTAGCAGAAACCATCGCCACCTACGGCCATGTTGATATTTTGCTCAACAATTGCCAACCGCTGGCCCAGCAGCAAGCTACCGTTCAGACGCTACACCCTGCGGTTTGGCATCGCACCCTGGAAGCCTCTCTAGGGGGGCCCTTCCTGAGTGTCCATCACACCTTACCGTTTCTGATGCGGACCCCCAGCAGTGCCATCATTAACGTTGCACCCTTGCCGGATCGAGGTCCGAGCCTGGC
>JBCBOC010000699.1:0-2624 GCA_039821475.1 Cyanobacteria bacterium J06632_22
AGGTTACTAACCCTGAAACCATCTCCCGAGGTCAAACGACAATCCATTCAATGAGAAAAGTTGTAGGAGCACACGATGACCCTTGAACTGTGGACTTTATTGGGAGCCACCCTCCTGTTATGGATCGCAATTATTGCGCAGCAGCTGACGTTAGATAAAGCAGTAGGTGCTCAATATGCCCTCTCAAATCGAGAGCAAGGTTTCGATTTTGCAGGGGCAACGCCGCTATATGGCCGATTGACTCGCACCGTACGGAACCATGTCGAAGGGATATGCCTGTTTGCGCCGTTGATTTTGATCGCTGCAGCCGCAGATATTTCAAATATTTGGACGAGATCAGCTGCGATCGCATTCTTTATTACACGAATTCTGCACTTTCTGTTCTACGCGGCAGGCATTACCCCCTTTCGCAGCTTTGCCTGGGGCATTGGGTTCTTCTTGGCTCTAGGCGCTTTGACGTTCGGACTAGTGGTGGGCTAAGCCGACGACTATACTGCAGAGGTTGCTTGCTAACTGTGCATGATTCATCCCGATACTTTGTCCTTTCTTGCAGCCCTTAGCGAGAACAACACCCGTGCCTGGTTCGAAGCCCACAAAGCCGAGTACAAGGCCCTGCGTCAGCCCTTTGTGGACTACATGAACGAGCTAGCCCAGCAGATTGCCCACTTCGATTCTGAGATTCAAACGCGGTTGATCGACCCCAAAACGGTCAAGGTGTTTCGCATTAATCGAGATGTACGATTCTCCAAGAATAAAGACCCTTACAAAACCAGCTTTAGCGGGTCTATCGCAGCCGGTCAGTCCCCTGCCCAGCCCGTCTATTACCTAGGCATTGAGCCCGGTGGGGTGATGGCGGGGGTCGGCATTTACATGCCACCAAGCAACGTGCTCGGGGCAATTCGCGAAAAGATCGATGCCAAGCCTAAACCGCTAGAACAGGTACTTGCCAACAAGCGCTTTCTCGCTGCCTTCCCCAATGGCATTGAGACGGACCTAAAGCTCAAAACTGCCCCCAAGGGCTACCCCAAAGATCATCCCTCCATTCACCTGCTGCGGTTTAAGAGTTTCACGGCCCTGCGGCGATTTGAAGACGAGGCCATTTTTGAGGATGACTTTACGGCAGATCTGTTAGAGGGGTACGAAGCAGCTTACGGATTCGTGACGTATTTGCGAGAGGCGACGGCGGGAATCGTGTTAGAGGGGTAATGCTCAAGACCCGACGGCATCGGCAGCCCGTCCAGCCACCTGCTGCCGCAGCGACACCAACAACAGACTGGCGAGGCCACCGACCAACACGCAGAGCACCCACACATGGGTCGCCAGCTCTGGCTGGTCTAGTACCCAACCGCCCACCGCTGGGCCGATGATAAACCCTACCCCCCAGCACTGGGACTCCATCGCAAAATAGACCCCGCGCAAATTGACCGGTGCCATCTCTCCGACCAGCGATACCCCTGCTGGGGAGTACAACACCTCCGCCAGGGCAATCAGCGTAAAGGCCAAACCAGCAAACGGTAAAGCGTTTGAGAGGGTAAGCCCCGCGCCCCAAATGAGTAAGAATCCCCCACTCCAAAGCCCTAACGCAATCAGCAATAGGGTGACATAGTTAATGCTTCTGACAGCTCGCGTAATGGGCAACTGACAGACGATTTTGATCAGCGCATGCCAAACGAAAAAGTAACTGATCCACTGCTCCGAAAAGCCCGTCGTGGTGTTGCCCGCCGGGACAAAGTTTGCCAGATACAGCGGCAGGGTGCTGGTGTGCTGGGCGGCATAGACCGTAAAAATAAGGTTGCCGGTCAGATACGTGAGGAAGGTGCGATCGCGAACGGCTTTGCCCCACCCCGACAGGCTCTGCCTAAGTCCCTGCGGCGACTCTAACGTTGGCTGACGGGTCTCAGCAATCGCCCCGTAGATCACCCCCGCAAACAGCAGATAGGTCACCCCTTTGATGAGGAACAACAGACTGTAGCTGCCCGGTCGGGCACCAAACTGGGCCATATACTGACCCGCCAATAGGGCGCCCAGTCCCAGCCCCAGATTATCCACTAGACGCGTCAGGGCAAAGGCTTCAGTTCTATTCTCACTGGTGGTCAGATCTGTTGTAACGGCCAAATTAGCTGGCCAGTACAGGCTCACGCCGAGCCCCAAGAGCAAATTTCCAGCAATTAACAGCGGAAATGTGGCTGCATAGGCCAAGACAAAGCAGCCTAGCGCGGTTAGGACCGCAGCCAAGATCAACGTGCCGCGCCGTCCCCAACGTTCAGCATCAATGGCACTACCCGCCCAGAATCGACCGAAAATCCCGGCGATACCACTACTGCCCAGCGCCAGCCCGACCTGGGTAGGGGAGAAGCCTAGCTGGTTGACAAAATAAATGGAGGCGTAGACCAGCGTGAAACCCTGGCCCAGATACAGGAGCAACTGACCGGCAGCAAGAATCCAGATTTCGCGACGGAGCTGAGGCAGCCACGCTTGAACCGGTTTCCATAGACGCCAGACCAGGTTGTTGGAAGACGGTTCCGTCGGAGGTATCGCAGGATTGTTGTTAAGCCAGTGTTTTTACTGTAACGAATAGAGCCCGGTCAGAACAGGGGATGCCAGCAGACCGGCGACTAGTGCAG
>JBCBOC010000463.1:0-4070 GCA_039821475.1 Cyanobacteria bacterium J06632_22
GGCAGCGATTAGAGCAACTTGAAGTGCTCATTCAGGACCGTTTAGAGAGCATGACAGCGGCGATTGAGCGAGCGCGGTCGGTAGAGGCGGATGCGTCGCGCAGCACGGTGTTACTCCGGGAGAATCGCCGGTTGGCTGAATTGGTGAAGGCGGCTGTCCTAGAAATGGAAGACGCTGAAAATGAAATTTTGCTCGATCGTCAGCAGATTGCACAGCGTGCCCGGGCCTTGGATACGGGGGTGACCTGGGGGAGTACAGTGCTGGTCATTGCGGTCTGTATCTTGGTGCTGTGGGCCACCAATCAAGTGATTCAGCGCGCGTTATCCAAGGCGGTTTCAGCGGCGGAACGCATCGCGACTGGCGATCTTACACAATCAATAGAAGCCAATACGTCAGGCAGCATTGGTCGTGTGCTCACGTCCATTAGGGATATGACCCGCAGTCTGAACAGCTTGATTTCTCAGGTCAGTCAATCGGGGATTCAAGTGACCACGTCGGCCACTCAGATTGCAGCTTCTAGTCGCCAACTGGAGAGTAGCATGACCGAACAGGCTGCTGCCACAAGCGAGATTACGGCAACGGCCAAAGCCATTTCGACCACGGCAGAAGAGCTTTCTCAGGGAATGGATCAGCTGTCTACAGTGGCTAATGATACGGCGGTGATTGCCAGCGATGGTCAAAAAAGCCTCATTCAAATGGAGTCGACGATTCGTCAATTGGCAAGTTCAACCGATGGCATTGCGGCCAAACTGGGGTTGATTAACGAGAAGGCAAATAATATCAACACGGTCGTGACCACCATTACGAAAGTCGCCGATCAAACCAACCTGTTATCTCTCAATGCGGCCATTGAGGCCGAAAAGGCGGGGGAGTATGGGGCCGGTTTTTCTGTGGTTGCTCGAGAAATCCGCCGCTTGGCAGACCAGACGGCTGTGGCGACCCTGGAGATTGAGACGATGGTACAAGATATGCAATCGTCGGTTTCAACTGGGGTCATGGAAATGGATAACTTCACCCAGGAAATTAATCAGGGCGTCCACGAGGTTCAAGGGATTAGCCAGCAGATTGGGAGTGTCATTGACCAGATTCAAACCTTGACGCCTCAGTTTGACAGGGCCAGTCAAAGTATGGAATTGCAGGCGCAGAGTGCCCAAGAGATCCGTGATGCCATGGAGCAATTGAACGATACCTCCCAGCAAACCATCAACGCGGTTCAGGAAAGTAACCAGTCTATCGATCTCCTCAACCATGTTGTGCAATCTTTGCAGGGTGAAATCTCTCGATTTAAGGTGATGGCTCAATCTTCGTAGGGGATCATCGTTAGGAGAGGTGGAGGCAATGCCGCATCAAAACTGTTGGAACACCATTGGGGTATCGGGCGATCACAGCTGTGACACCTTGAAAACGGTTGTGCACTGTCAAAATTGCTCGGTCTATCGTCAGGCGGGTCGCGGATTACTCGAACGGCCGATTCCTGAGGGGTATGTTACCGAGTGGACGCAGTTACTGTCACAGTCCCGCGATCAGCGGTTAAGTCGACAAAACAATATCCGGGTCGTGAATATTTTTCAGCTCGGGGATGAGTGGCTGGCCTTGCCCGCCCAAATCATCAAAGAAGTCTTGCCGACGCGGCCCATTCATGCCTTGCCCCATCGTAATAACCAGGTGCTTCGTGGCATTGTTAATGTCAGGGGAGAACTCCTCCTGTGTGTGTCACTGCATGCGCTGTTGGGGTTTGGTTCGCCAGCCACAGCCACGCAAAGTTTTAGCGCTGCTAGCCCTTCCCCATCAACGAGTACGGCTTATTTATTAGTGATTGAGCGGGCGCATGATGTTTGGGTGTTTGAGGTCGATAAGCTGCATGGCCTGCACCATTGTTCAACCGATAGCTTTCGCAATGTACCTGCATCGGGTGGGGAAAATGTAAGGGGCTTTACCCAGGCAATTGTGCCTTGGCAGACGCATAACTTGAGCTATCTAGATGAAGACTATTTATTTGAGGCTCTTCAACAGGAAGCGCTATGACCTTTGCTGCCCCAGATTTCAGTCAGGTTTCTATGCTGGATATTTTCCAGATGGAAGTCGAAACCCAGGTTCGAGTGCTCAATGATAATTTGCTAGCCGTTGAATCTGAGCCCTATGCCGATCGGGAAGTCACGGCCAAACGTCTAGAGGCCCTGATGCGAGCTGCGCATTCTATTAAGGGTGCTGCCCGCATTGTGGGTCTAAATCTAGCGGTCGGCGTGGCCCATGTGATGGAAGACTGTTTTGTTGCGGCACAGTCAGCCAAGCTGGCAATGACCTCTGAGGCCATCGATACTTTGCTCGGCGGGGTCGATTGGTATGCTCAGCTGCAACAGATCAAAGAGGCGGATCTCTCCCCTTGGCTTGAGCAACAGGCCGCAGCAACACAAGTCTTGGTAGACAGTATTGCTGCGTTATTGAACGCCCCGGCCCAGCCAGCACCCATCCCACAGGCGCCAGCCGCCGCTCCAGCAGCGCCGCCACCCGCATCGACGCCTCAGACGAGTTCTACAGCCGCATCCCTATCACCACAGGTGACAGACGACTCGTCCAATGGTGCGATCTCAACCCCTTCAGTTGACGCGGCAACTCCCCCCCAGGCCCCAACGGCAGCTGATGGTGCGCCCCCGACGAATGGGGCCATGCCAGCACCACAACCCGTATCCGCGTCCCCGGCGGCTCACCAGCCCGAGAATAATCCCATGGCCAGGGGGCAGGTCACAGATGGGACAAACGGTGCTGCGTCGGCCGATCGCGTGGTGCGTGTAAGTGTGGAAAATCTGAACCGGCTGATGGCGCTTGCCGGTGAGTCGCTAGTGGAGGTGAACTGGTTTCAGCCCTTCTCCGATGCCATGCTTCACCTGAAGCGTCAGCAGCAGGACCTCGCCCGACTGCTTGCCCGACTGCAGCAGAATACCAGCCTATCCATCGTAGAACAGCACCATTTGGCCGAGGCGCAAAAGACGGCACAAGATTGCCATAGTTTGCTGAGTGAGCGCCTAGAAGACCTCGACCAATTTTCCCGGCGGTTCTCTCAACTCTCCGATAGTTTGTATCGGGAAGTGATCGCTAGCCACATGCATCCCTTCTCTGCGGGCGTACAAGGATTCTCCAGAATGGTGCGGGACCTCGCAAAGGAGTTAGGTAAGCAGGTCAGACTGGAAGTGATCGGCGCAGAAACCCCGGTTGATCGAGATATTCTTGAGAAATTAGAGTCTCCTCTGACCCATATGCTGCGCAATGCGATTGTGCATGGCATAGAGCCCGCCGAGCAACGGCGACAGTTGGGCAAGCCTGAAATTGGCACCATTTATCTAGAAGCTTGCCATCGGGCGGGCATGCTCGGTATTGCCATCGAAGATTTGCGTCGATCCGTCGTCGAAAAACAGCTGACAACCGCCCAGATGGCCGCCCAAATGGGTGAGGCTGAATTGATGGAGTTTTTGTTTTTGCCGGGCTTCTCGACCGCCCATCAGGTGACTGAACTGGCGGGGCGCGGAGTCGGCCTCGATATTGCCCTGACCATGGTGCAAGAAGTGGGGGGGTTACTCAAAGCCTCCTCTAAGCCTGGACAGGGCCTCAACTTCTACTTTCAGCTGCCGCTGACGTTGTCGGTGATTCGAGCGCTGGTGGTGGAGATTGCAGGTGAACCCTATGCGTTTGGTCTGAACCGCATTGATCGGGTGTTACTGATTGATCGCGATGACATCGCGATGAATGAAAACCGACCCTATATTGTCGTCGATGGTGACAATATTGGGTTAGCCAGTGCCAATCAGGTCTTGGGGTTTCCAGAAACGACCTCGGAGTCAGCGACGCTGCCGGTCGTGCTATTAAGCGATTCATCCCATCGATTTGGCTTAATTGTGGATAAGTTTTTGGGTGAGCGGGACTTGGTGGTCCGTCCACTCGATCCGCGTTTGGGTAAAGTGCAGGACATTAGTGCGGCAGCCTTAACCGAACAGGGGGCACCGTTATTGGTGATTGATGTTGCAGATTTGGTGTGCTCCATTAATCAGCTAATTTCGGGTGGCAAACTCGATTTA
>JBCBOC010000137.1:0-7735 GCA_039821475.1 Cyanobacteria bacterium J06632_22
CCAGCAGTTTGCTACCCCAGCGGGGCTTAGGCTCGGGTTTCGGCTTGGGTCGGTAGCTGCGACAAAACTTATGGTAAGCATCGGCGCAATCTTCTAGCGTGGCCCCCAAATCTAAGAACGCTGGATGCCATTCCGTTAGACCATCTGTAGTCAGCCGATGGTAGCTGCCATAGTTGCTAAAATCGTAAAAGAACCCCTGCTGCATATTGGCGGCCTTGGGGTTGGCATGAATGTAGCGCAGCGTATTCAGCCCTCGGCGATAGTCGCTCAGGGCAAAGCTGCTGCTGTGGTAACGCTTCTCCCAAAAGTGACCGGTACGATTCAGCATCTGGTTAAAACACATGGCCGTATACCAGTTCAGCCAGTGCATGATCTTTGGCAGTTCGGTCGGCTGATTCGGGGCCAGCAAGTAGTGCACGTGGTTGCTCATAATGCACAGCGCATACAGCCGAAACGCATATTTCTGTTGACATTGCTGAATGGCGTACAGGAGAACAGAACGGCATTCCCTCCGAATCAAACGAAACTCTCGGTTGTTGCATCGAACGGTAATGTGGTGACACAGTCCAGGCTTGAGCAGGCGAGGAGGGCGAGGCATGGAGAATGATGTTGAGTCATGGTTGCTCTGTCAGACGCGCAGGCCAGCCTCTTGTGCACATGGCCAGCACCTAATCCTCTTTTTTCAGGGGGCGACGGGGGGATCTCCAGGCTGTGTCTTCATCGCGGTATTTTGCCTGTAGTCTGTTCGGTGAATCTCCCTTTGATCCCCCCCTTAGCAAGGGGGGCGAGGTGGTCGGGAGGAGTGAACAATCTTGTCTCGGATCAGTCTCTTTTGCCCATGGCCAGCACCTAACCCCCCTTTCTCAAGGGGGGCGACGGGGGGATCTCCAGGCTGTGTCTTCATCGCGGTATTTTGCCTGTAGTTTGTTCGGGGGATCCCCCCTTAGCAAGGGGGGGCGAGGGTGGTCGGCGGGGCATTCTATAGGTTGTTGCCTTTTCTGCATCATGTCTTGTCAGCCCGACCACCCATTCTACTTACCCTACAATCGGGAGCTAGTGCCTCGGGCTAGGGCACTGCGAAAAAATATGACACCTGCTGAGAGAAAGCTTTGGTATGGCTTTCTGAAAATGCAACCTTTTCGAGTGCTACGACAGCGGCCGATTGATCGCTTTATTGTTGACTTCTACTGCCCGGCTGTAAAACTGGTGATCGAAGTGGATGGTCGCCATCATGGGATAGATACTGTCCGAGCCTACGACGAAGGACGGACGCGAATTTTGGAAACCTATGGATTACGGATCGTGCGCTTTAGCAATCAGCAAGTGATGGAAGATTTTGAGACTGTTTGCCAGCAGCTACAGCAGCATCTTATACAGTCCAGCCTTGTAGAATGAATAAACGCTTCCCTTGACTCCGATGAGCACAACTCTCACTCGCTCGACTACCGCAGACTACCACCGCATGATCGCCAGCGGTGTCCTGGCAGGGCGTCAGGTAGAACTCGTTAATGGGCAAATTATCGATACCTACGACCTTGGCGAAAAAGCCTAAGCCTATGCCAAAGATAATCTTCAAGACTACTGGGTGATCGATATCCAAGGACGGAAACTCTGGGTCCATCGCCATCCGGAGACGGCCACTATCGTTCCGTGCAGCAGCTGATGACGGGCACCATCACACCCTTAGCATTGCCGCAGGTTACCGTGCAGATAGAAAGACTGCCCACAAGCCCGTAGCGGTTCCTGATTGGACGTGGCCTAGATCGATCAATCTCAATCTCGTAAAAGTTGTTCCACCCAGCGTTGATTGTCCTCAGTTAAGGAGGGCTGAAGCGGCTGGCTGTAGTCAATCGCCAGGTCATAGCTCGCGCGGTCATAGACCTGATTCAACAAGATTCCTAAGTTCAGGACGGGTTCGGTATCACTATCTACCAGCGGAAAGTGAAACCGGGGAATAGCGTCCTGCACACCAAAAGGGTACAGCGTTGCGTGGGGTCGCTGGCCGGTGCGACTGACGAGAATGCGATAGGCCGATTGCACCGTGGCATTGCTAAAGGGCATAGGGGGATGGGCACGCAGTAGGTCAATCTCTACCAGGTGAGTCCGGCTTCCGGGCATCTTGAGGCGCGTGGCTAGGTAATGCTCTCGTCCCTGGCCCGCTCTTTTGTTACTAGGCGAAAGCAGTTCCACAGCAGTCATTACGTCGCCTGTGCCGACTTGCCGCACCTCCAGGTAGCGTTCTTGAATCTACTCTGGCATGGGGACCTCAACCATGACTGGTCTTTGAGCAATGGCCTGAGTCCCGGTAGCGGCGTATCGGCCTTTTCTACCGTAGAAAAGGCAATAGTATCTGGTCTACCCACCCACAATTCCTCTGTTGTCTAGACTCGCTTCTCAATCGCGACTCGATATTTAGGACGGCGCTGCGGGCCTAGGTCATCCGCTATGGCCACAATCAGCCGACTGTGAAACTCCTGCCATAGTGACGGATGCTCCACATAGGGGTCCATTCCAGGAAAAGGCGATGACATATTCACCACTAACGTCAGATTTGCCGCTATTCTATCGATCCTTTCTCCCGACTCCCAAAGCTTGCAAACTGTACACGCACCCACCGTAACTCACCCTTGTATGGCATGATTTGCCCAACTGAACACGCTGAGCCCTAAGAACCGGACATCATGCTGACTATCGACTGGATTATCGTTGTCGCCTATTTGATTTTCACAATGGTGTTGGGGGTGTACCTATCGCGCAAAGCCTCAGGTAGCCTGGTGGACTTTTTTGTATCCGGGCGATCGCTGCCCTGGTGGCTGGCAGGCACCAGTATGGCGGCCACTACCTTCTCCATTGATACACCGCTGTATATCGCCGGTGTAGTGGGTAGTCGTGGCCTAGCGGGCAACTGGGAATGGTGGAGCTTTGGCGTTGCCCACGTCGTGATGATCTATGTCTTTGCACGGCTGTGGCGTCGGTCGGAGATTGTTACCGATGCAGAGCTGACGGAAATTCGCTATGGCGGTGCCACTGCCGCGTGGCTGCGAGGCATTAAGGCCTTTTTGTTTGCAGTGCCCATCAACTGTATTGGTATCGGCTACGCCATGTTGGCCATGGTAAAGGTGGTCGATGCCCTACAGCTGTGGCAGAGCCTAGGGTTTGACCCTGGCGATGGCGGCAAGCTGTGGAGTGTGATTGGCGTTAGTGTGCTGGTGCTGGTTTATGCCGGGTTCTCGGGCCTTTGGGGTGTGGTGGCGACGGACTTTTTCCAGTTCTTTTTGGCGCTGTTTGGGGCGATTGTGGTGGCCGTGGCTGCGGTGGCCTCGGTGGGCGGCATGCATAATTTAATTACTGAGGTGCAGGCGGTCACTGACTTCGATGTGTTGAGCATTGTGCCGCTCACCTTTGATGGGGGCATCGGCTGGAGTACGGTGGCGGGCATCCCGGCCAGTGCATTTTTGGCCTATGTGTTCTTGCAGTGGTGGGCGTTTCGTCGCAGTGACGGCGGCGGTGAATTCATCCAGCGACTGGCGGCGGCTAAGAGTGAAGCTGAAGCTGAAAAGTCCGCCTGGTTTTTCAACATTCTGCACTATGTAATCCGTACCTGGCCTTGGGTGTTGGTGGCTCTGGCAGCACTGGTGATTTTCCCCGATTTAGAAGACCGCGAGCTGGGCTATCCGCTACTAATGCTGGAGTTTTTGCCGCCGGTCTTATTGGGCATTGTGGTGGCATCGTTGATTGCGGCGTTTATGAGTACGGTGTCTACCCTGATTAACTGGGGCGCGTCTTACTTGACTAACGACCTGTACGGGCGGTTTATGCGGCCTGACGCCACCCAGGCTGAGTTGGTGAATGCGGGGCGAATTGCTTCGTTTCTGGTAACGGTGCTGGGGGCAGCAGCGGCTTTTTTTGCCACGGATGTGACAACAGTGTTCCGTCTGGTGATCGCCATTGGTACGGGGCCAGGTCTGGTGCTGATTTTACGATGGTTCTGGTGGCGCATTAACGCGGCGGCAGAGCTGTCGTCGATGGTGGGTGGGTTCATCATTGGCCTAGTTACCAGCGTCTTCCCCCTTGTGAAAATTCCTGACTTTGGTTTGCGACTGTTGGTGACGGCGGGCATTACCACTGTGATCTGGGTGGTGACAATGCTGCTGACACCGCCGGAGTCCGATGAAACCTTGGATAATTTCTATCGCAAGGTGCGCCCGGGCGGACCGGGCTGGGCGCGGCAGCAGCAGCGCACGGGGCTGCGTCCGATGCAGAACCTGGCCCTAGAGGGCAAGCGGGTGGTGGCAGCACTGTTGGTGCTGTTTGGGTCGATGTTTGCAGTGGGCGGTTTCTTGCTGTTGCAATCTTTTACGGGCTGGCTGTCGCTAATTGTGGCGGTGCTGGGGGGCTGGTGGCTACGGCAGTTGAATAAACAGCCTGCGATCGCAATTCCCCGTCCTGGCCTGGACGATGACGAGCTGCTTTGAACACCACACGGAAGCTACACTAGGGTAGATATTACAAAACCGTTACAAAACCCACTGCAAATGGCCTTTTTTCGTTCCTATATCGCCCCGTTCCTGATTGTGCTGGTGTTTTTGGTGGCGATGCTCGCCGTAAGCGCTCGCATTTTCCTCCCCAGCGATATGATGGCTCCCGCCCCCATTGAAGACATGGAAACGGGGACTATGGCGGTGCCAGACGTGGCGTTCTTGCAAGTGCCGGATCTGGGATGACTCCCGACGCCGATGCTTTTCCCCTTGAGGGCTACCGCTGGTATCGCGGTTCGGGCATTGATGAAGCGCTCGTGGTACGAACACTACGGCGTGCGTATCGAGACCTGGGCGGCCACGATGGTCCTCACTTAGCAGAGACGGTACGGCGCCATTTGTCCTCGCGCTCTAAGCTGTGGTGGGTTATGACAGCGGTTGATAAACAACCGTTGGACCCGGTGGGCTGTTTGTGGCTCAGTGAAGCGGTAGACCAGCGAACGGGGGAAGCTCAAGCCTACGTCTTTTTGGTCTATGTGGCTCCGGAGCACCGTAGACAGGGCATTGGCACAGTGCTGATGCAGCAGGCGCAGCAGTGGGCCCACCAAAACGGCTATGGATCTATCAGCCTGCAGGTGTTTGAGGCGAATCAAGCGGCCTTAGCACTGTATCGAAAGCTGGGTTACGAATCTCAAGCAGTGTGGCTAACTAAAGCACTCTAGATTTTTATGGCAGTCGAAGGATGGTTAGACCCATTTGACTGCGTCGAGGGGCTCCAGAATAAAGGCTTTCAGCGCTATAAACTGACCCGAGCACCTCGACGAACGCAATAAATATAGCCGTCGTCATAAAGGCCCTTGATTGGGGTTTGTGCACGACGGCGGGCCACTTGGCGACCATACCCAGGGTTTCACCGCCAGAACTGTCCTCAGCAAAGTGGCGAGCGCTATATATCCTGCCAACATCCTGAGCAGGTCGAAGCTCTTGATATGGGACGGTTTGAGCGACCCTATGAGCTTGAAATGCCCGACTGTCACCTTCAGGGCTGCAAGTCCGTAATGTCAAAAATAACGGCTGGACCTGCTTCCAATAGATTGGGATCGAGAACTGTCTCCTGAGCAGACCGCCGGGCATTTTGGTCATACCGGCCGCCCCAGCTCAGACCCACAGCAAGTTTGCTGCCGTCTGGGGAAATGTCCAGATCGAGGATGCCAAATTTAGCGATGGTGATTTGGGCCATGGTCTCTCCCGCTTTCAAAGACCAAAAGGTAATCTCCGGTCCTTGGCCATTGGTGGCCAGCAGTTGCCCATTTGGGGAAAACGCCACCGTTGCCGCTGGAACTGCCTGGCTCATTTCAGTCTGAAACTGATGTTGTAATTTTCCTGTGGCGAGATCCCACACAATGATGGTGCCCTTGGCATCCACCGAGGTGAGTTGCGTTTCATCGTCGCTGTAAGTTATTTCAACCACTTTGGCCTCGTGGCCAGCGAGCACCAGACCCGACTGGGTCTCGGCAATGGGCCATACCACAATGCGAAAATCCGATAGAGCAGTGGCGTAGGAGTCTCGCCCGCCCACGACTCGGTTGATGTTGGGTGTGATGGGCTGATCAGCCATCAAGTCTCCAGTCGTTCGGTTGTAAAAGTACAAGGTGTCGCCGTCTAGTCCATACCCCACAAAGGCGTCTAACCCTTCGATATAGGTAACCGCGCGGTAGCCGGACCCGTCCGACTCCAGTAGTGGTGTGCCAGGCACAATGTCGGTGTAGACCCGACTCCCTTGACTAAAGCCCACGTACCCTCGACTAGGACTGTAGTGCAAATCACCACCCCCCTCTAAGTCAGTTGTATTGACCGGTGTGTCCGGGGGAATTTCCGAACCATCTGCCATCTGCCACTGCTGCACATAGGTGGACAGGGTGTATAGCGTCTGGCTATCGCTGGCAAACTGCACTTCCCGCGTGCTTGCAGAGGATTGAAACTGTGTTGAGCCGGTATCCAACCGATGCAGGCACTGAATGTTGTCGGACTGGGGGTAGGCTTCGCTGGCGCGACCACTAATGCAGCTATCGAGTAGGTCTAGGCGGCTTTCTCCATCACTATTGCAGGCAGCCAGGGCGGTGCCGAGTACTGCGCTCCCGGCGATAAGCTTAAAGGACTTCAAAATATGCAGTTCTAGTGTGACGTCAGGATCTTCTGACTATTAAACCCTGGCCCCATTTAGAAGGAACATGTTTCCTGGAAAAGTCTAAAGGTTTCAAGTGTGATGAACTCGGTCAAGGCTCTGTATGCGGCTGACGATAGGTTGTACTAGGCCTGTCCTGGATTAAGCTGAACCATTTGCCAGGTAATTAGCGTGCCAACAGGGCTCCACAGCAGGTAGGGCAAGAGCAGGAACAAGGCTGCCATACTCACTTGGGCAATGGGCCAAGCGAGCAGCAGTCCAAACACAAACCCGGCCCCGCCGATGGCTGTACCTACTCGCAGGCTGCGTAGCTTACACATCACTGGCGTGTAGGCCATGATCAATAGCTCTAGGGCCATGTACCCGGCCATGAGCGGCCAGCTCTGGGTGCGCTGCCACACGATGTAGGCCGACCAGCCTCCGCAGATGAAAACCACAATCCAGACTAGCGGGATGGCCACCTCAAAGGTGAGCCAGGCAGGTCGCTGTAGCCGTTGGAACCACTGGATGTCACGGGCACTGAGGCGGTTGGATAGGATTGCGATCGCAACCCCGATAACGGCAATAACTAACCAGGCAGGGACCATGGGGAACTCCGATACGCCGTAGGACACTTCTCATTCTGTCAGACTCGTTTATAAAGCGGCTGGCCCTGTAGCGGTGACGCAGCCCCAATGGATGCCTTGCAGCTATTGGAAACGCATGTTTTAGCCTACTGGTCCGCACATTAGCGTAGGGCACTTTCCCAAGTGGTCATGGCGTCGCGACGGACTGACGCTGGAACCCTGCTGGCCGAGACGCATTAAGGATTCAATAAGACTACGTAAAATACATGAAGCCTATATAAAGCGATCCGGATTATTCTATTTTCTCAGAATAGAAATTGTGGCTGCGTAATAATTGATACCACTACGGACGGCAGTCGATAAAGCATTGTGAAACCAAGCAGTGATATGGGTCACAGCTTTAGAAATCTTTTTTGATTTTCTAAATCGTTTTCCTTGTTACATTTCGGCGGTTGTGCCGATAACAACATGGATTGATGCGGAGTAGAACAGTATTAGGTCGCTAC
>JBCBOC010000792.1:0-2031 GCA_039821475.1 Cyanobacteria bacterium J06632_22
CCACGACCCAAATCAGCCCTGCCCCAAATCGAGCATCGTCCTCACCCACCAACGTTCCAACACCATGGCGTCCCACCGCATTTGTGCCATAGAGTTCTAGGCTTAGCCCATTCTGAGCAAAGCCATATCGAGTACCCAACGCCCAAATCGTGCGATCGCCCCCAAACACAGGCGTCACCTCACCGATTAATTGCAGCCCCTCAACCACCTCATAGTTAACCCCCAAGCCCAGTCCCGCTCTATCATCCACACCAGAGAGCGCTATCTTCGGGTCCACAAGCACCGCTAGCTGAGAATTCACCTCATAGGTCAACGGCAAATCTGCAAACAAAACACCCACTTCATCATCAACATCCCGACCCGCCAGTATCCGAGCAGACAAAGAGACAACATCGCCCAACCGCTGATCTAACAGCTGAACTCGCCCACCCACCGCGTAGCGCACCGCCTCATTTATCGCTGTCGTGTCGTCAATTACCTGGTCTATATCGCCAGCATCTTCAGCACTGAACTCAAACTGCAACGCCTCATCTGGACTATAAACCAACTTCCCATAGAGCTGGCCTTGCGTAGCAGCCCCCGCACTGATGGCAACATTTCCCGGCGCTAACGTATGACCATTCGCCAAGGTAATGCCATCTAACATCAGCTGACGGTCCCGCGCAGTAAATGGCGCTCGGGCTTCATCTCCAAAGCGATCGCGATACCCCAACCCTGTATCCGGCGTATACTGCACTTCCACACCCAGCAGTAAATCATCCCCGCCCGGCACAGACGCCAAAATCGCCGTCGCAGGCGTCACGCCCCAACCATTCGTCGCATACAGATTAATCCCCGTTCGCGGCGTAACATTGTACCGAGTCCCTAGAGACCAAACTAGCTGACGGTCAATATCTTGGTCTGACTCAATCGTATTACCGCCCGGCCCTAAGGGCGCATTCAGCGCACCATATAGTAGCCATTGCTCAGAAGGTTGCCAGCTAACGCCACTACCTACCGTAAAAAGAGTGTCGTAAAACTCACTGCCATTCAGCTGTCCTGGTAAAAAAGAAACCCCTGGCGTGAGATGAAGCTGTAGATCAGGAGAGACGGTGTAGGTTAGCGGCAGATGGACCGCACCCACAATATTGGCATCCCCATCTGCAGAATCAAATAAATCAGAAGAGAACGCCAGCGTCTCTAAAGCACCCTGCACGCCTAAAGCGAGCTGCTCACTATTGAGCAATCGGTAGCGCACACTCGCGGATAAAGAGGTGAATGTAATGTTTTGCCGTTCGCCATTAATCGCACTAATCGGCGGGTCATCGTATACATGTCCCGAGAGCGACAACTGCACCTCATCCGTAATGCCCCAATCTATTTCGCCGTAATACACCTGACTGCCGGTACCAGGATTGTCGTCCGATAGGGTTTGGTGCGATCCAAAAGACAGCTGCAACGCCCGGCCAATGAGCTGATTGGCCGTTTCTAAATGGAGCAGTCTGATAGGCGATCGCTCTAATGGGGAAGCCACCGTATCGTCAGAGAGCCCAGTAGCAAGACCAGTAGCAAGCTCCGAAGAAGGTGCAGACTCATTTTCGACATTGTCAGACAGTGCTTGGTCAGACAGTACCTGAATTTCTACAAGCGCATCTTCAGAAACTACACTGCAACGCTCATGGTCCTGAAGAGACGCCTGCGGCGTAATAAGTCGTATTGATGCGCTAGGCGTTAAAGCAGATGGGTTAGCAGATTCTGCCGATGCATTTAGACAGACCTCTAGCGACATCGGGAAGGAGGCCACTGTCGTAGACCTTGACTCAGACGGGTCAGCATCAGGGCGCTTTTTTTTGTCCCTCAGAGAAAACGGCAGTCGTTTGCAGCGTGCAGAGCACAAACGTACAGAGCGTAATCCAGAAAATACGCATATATTTTTTTATAAAGAGAAGGTGTTTAGGCAATTAGCCAGGTGTCATCGCAGCAGAGCAAATTGATGACTGACGTTATATCTATAGCGATCACTTAGGCTCCAAAAAGGAGGGAACCCTGGCA
>JBCBOC010000493.1:0-3849 GCA_039821475.1 Cyanobacteria bacterium J06632_22
AGTGGAGGAAGGAGCAGGGTGATGTCTAGATATGATACTGATAAGTCTAGACTCGCTGATGTCTAATTTTACTGTCCAAATTTAGGGGTTCACTTCAGTGCCTATCGTGGTCTATTACGTTGATCGAGTTTCTGGGGCGCGTTCCTGGCACTGAAGTCCTATATTTTGGAGCCCCTCGGCGCAGTCGAATGCGTCTGACAACCCCTCGACTCTGATATCAATGCTTGAGTTGGGAGGCGTCGAGCGCTATTGGCTAAGCACAATTCGCTCATCTCTATCTTGATGTTTAGCTTGGACGCTGCACTAGGTCCAATTCCCAATGAGGACGTAGGCGGACCAAAAGAAGGGATCATCAAAATCGGTTTCCTGCAACAGTTTGAGCTGTGCCTGCCGTAGTGCGGCGGCCTTACCGACGTTAGCTTGACTGAGGGCATCATAAAACGTGGTCATCAGCTGAGCCGCAACATCATCCTTAATGGGCCAGAGGGTGGCGATAGTCGCTCTTGCTCCAGAGCGCACTGCCAGTCCTGCGAGTCCCAGCGTTGCTCGGTCATCTCCTGTGGCTGTTTCACAGGCACTCAGGGTGAGGAGTTCAATGGCCTTGCGCCTATTGTTGGCGCGTTGCTGGAGTAGCTCGGACAGTTCTCGAATATTGATGACGCCATCCCAGGTCAGAAAGTAGGTTTGGCTGAAGTCAGAACTGAACTGTCCGTGGGTGGCAAAGTGTACTACATCAACGTCGTTGGATTGCAGACGAGCGGCGATCGCATCTTTAGTGAAATTGGCATTTAAAAGCTTGGCCGAGGGGACCAGGTCTGAAATCGTCTCAACTTCTGTTTTGACGGCGGGCAGTGCACTAAAGGCTCCTCGTTGTTCACTGATGCCGCCCACCAGGGCCTGAATACTTTGTGAATCTAGGGAACGGGCTTGCATGAGTTGAAGCCCCGGCGATAGTGCTACCGGATATTTTTCGATGAGATAGTGTTGCCCATCGTACAGTGCAGCGACGGGGATATTTCTCAATAGACCGTCCAATACAAATACCAGTGGCTGCTCCACCGTTAAGAGTCCATGATCTTCGGCAGGGCGTACGATCCAGTCGTAAATCTGCTGTGATATCTGTAAACGTTCAGACTTGTCAGCGGATGGATGGAGCTGCGTCAGAAAATATCGCAGGGTTTGACGGGCTGTTTCCCCAGCAACAGGCGTTTCAAATTCCTGCAGCGGTTGTCCCGCCTTGGAATAGATGGTGGCGATTCGATCTGGCAAAATGATGGAATACGCAATCGTTGCTGTAGGGTCAATCTCGTCAATTTGGTTGGCCTGAATATCTAGGCACGCCTCTCGAAAAAAGTTGTCGAGTTCAGCCACTTGTAAGGCTTCTAAAACATCTCGAGCCTGTCCCAGGGCCGTTGGCGTTTTGATATCCAGAAGTAGCGAGACAAATTCTCGATAGACCGGCTCGACCTGTTCCCGGTAGGAAAACTGGACATCTTGGTTGATAGCGACTAAGTCTCCCCGCAGCGACTGTAGGGCGCTGACCGCTTCACTATAAACAGTGATGGCGTCTTCAGTTTTTTGTTGTTGCTTTAGCAATTGGCCCAACTGTCGGGCAGACTGTGCAATGACATCCGCTGAACGGGTGGCACGGGCCACCTTTAATGACATGTCTGTGAGTTGGTAGGCGTCATCCCATTGTTGGGTCTCAATATAAAGCTGCCCGAGCTGACGCAGGGTATGGGCTTCCGCTCGAGGATCTTGTAGATCACGGGCAAACTGTGCAGCTTGGGCCAGCAACTGTGTTAGTTCAATCCGTGGAATGGGGGCGACCGCAAGCCGAGTCATGCTGTGGGCAAAGTTGACAATGTTGTAAACCGTGGTGCGGCTGGCTGTTTGCTGCTGGAGCTGATCAAATAGCGCGATGCCCAGTTGGGTCGCTTCTCTAAGCTGTGCGGTCTCGCTATACAAGGCAAACTGAGCCAATTGGGCCTGCAAACGACTCTGGGCATCCAGGGCAGTATCCATCGCTTTTTCAAAGTACGCTAACGCGATGTCCGCGGATTCAACGTCGGTGGCCAGTCGACCGATGCTGAGATACGTGGCGCTGAGTTCAGGCGTTGCTTCCAGGCGTTGGGCTATGTCTAGGGCTTGGGCCAGGTAACCGTAGCTGGTGCGAGGGTCGCCAATGCGGTGTAGTGCTTTTCCTAAGCTGCGCAGGCCAACGACCTTAACGGTAGAGTCAGGCAGGCCGCTAAGCTGCTGATTGGCTGTTTCCAGTCGCTGTCGCGCCCGCCGGTAATATCCGAGATCTTGGAGTGCTTCGGCTTGGTTGATCTGGCTGCCGAGTATCCCCAGCGTATCGTTGGCCTGCGTGTAGTAGCTTTCGGCCTGTTCCCATGTTGATAGGGCTTGTTCCGTCTGGCCGAGGCTGAGCTGTAGGTTGGCCTGCGTGTTTAGTGCTTGGGCATGGAGTTGGGGTAGGGGCGGTTGCTGGTTGAGTAGGGTTAAGCTTTGTTCGATGGCTTGGGCTGCTGCTGGCCATTGTGCGAGTGCTTGGTATGCAATAGACAGTAGGTTCAGAGCAGCGATTTGATCCGCTGTACTACCCTGCCGAGCAAACTGGGTAACGGCAATTTGGAACTGTGCGATCGCAGCCTCGTATTGCCCTACCTCATACAGTGTCCGCCCCGTTTCTAACGGGTTATGGGTCATAACCTCAGCCACCGTGGTCTGGTTTGGGGCCGCTGCTGATGCGGGTGTAACCAGAGACCCCATCGCCAGCACAACCGATAGAAGGAACCCTACGATTCCCCAGCTTAGCGTTGTATAAGATTTGGTCGAATAGCGTTGCCACTGCTGTTTGAAAACCCGTTTCACGGCCAATACCCACCATGTTCAACACCTATCGTGCCCGCCGCTAGGGGATCCCTAGCGGCGCTATGGTGAGATTTGCTTGGGTGTATTTAGTAAGCTTCTGGCAATATATAGCGCTGGCCACTTTGCTTAGGTCAATCCTGGCGCTCAAGTGCTCAGTATTGGAGCCCAGTGGCCCGCCGTCGTGTACAAACCTTTGTAGCGACGGGCTATAGCGGACTTAAGAACGATGTGCACTACAGCTGGCGTAGGCGGGGGACAGGGTGGGAGCTGTCGCCAGCAATTCCACTGCACCTGCCGTATTGGTCTTCCAGGTGCTGGCCTCTGTCAAGGCTACAGTCACGCTAGGGGGAATGCCAGGGGTAGCCATGGACTGAGGTGCGGTAGTCGTTGGCACAGTTGAGATGAGGCGAGTATCAACCCAGGTCTGGTCTTGGCCTGCACTAACGCTTGGATCCGCTGGTATTCCCCCACGTCCTGTTGCAATGAACTCATTGCTACTGCCCGATGCACAGCCCTGGGCTACTTCGTTACTGCTCTCAACTAACCCCTCGGGCAGGGCAACCAGGGCAGAATCAGGATTGACACCAAAGTTGTTGATCTCTACCGTGCCGTTTACACCAAATTGAGAGCTTGCAGTGATGTCGTTTTCGGGAGTGAGCTGATCACGAAAGGCTAAGCCAAAGATACCTTGTGTGTTAATCGTAATGTTGCCGCCATTACCGCTGACTGCGCTAGCTACAATATCACTGTTGTCAAAACCGGCAATAACAGGTGCATTGATAGTGATGTTGCCGCCATTCCCCGTGCCTAAAGACTCTGTATCGATCAAAGCGTTATCTCGTAAGAATAACAAATCTTCTAAGTCTAATTGGATGTTGCCACCATTGCCGGATTGGGTCGCAGCGAGTAAGCCACCGCCATTGCTAAAGACCGCTCGATTTGCATTCACTTGAATGGACCCACCACCGCCAG
>JBCBOC010000327.1:0-5171 GCA_039821475.1 Cyanobacteria bacterium J06632_22
CATTGCTAACGGTGTTGCACAGCCCGACAATTGATCGCTGTGTCGTCTTTCAGCACAGCGGATTTAATAAAGGGGAGCTTGCTGGTAGCAAGCTCCCCTTTACATTGGTTCTATAGCCGTCGCCACAAAGGCCCTTGTTTGGGGTTTGTGCGCGACGGCGACCACTTGGCGACCATGCGCAATACTTGAGCGCCAGACGTGTCCTAGGCAAAGTGGCGGTGGCTATAACTGCCCCCTACAGCGCTAAGACTTAACAACTTGGCCCACACCGCTCCAGTCGGGGCGTAGATGCTGAGCACCCCGTAGGTAAGCGTGGTAAGTCGGCGGTGCGATCTCAGGCACATACACATGCATCAGTAACCGAATGCAATGGGACAGGCTGCCCGTCACTTGCATATGCTGCACATCTAGCAGCGGCACTGCATCCCAACCCTGTCGCTGACGGGCAATCTTAGCCGGAAATACCGCATCAACATCGGGTGTAACCGAAAAGGTCACGCTGACAATTTGCTCTGGAACGATGGGGTTATGGGACTCTAGCGCATCCAGCAGTTCAGTAACCGCAGCGGTGACAGCCTCTACAGTATTGCCGGTCACCGTGGTTGCCCCTCGAATTGCTCTCAGACGCCAACTGCCCTCACCATCCATACTGACTGCTCCGTTATCAATAAGTTTTTGAAGTAAGTCTTGCGATTAAGTTCTGGGGGCAAGATGCTGAAACCCAGTTCTAGACAGAACTACCAACGCCCCGGCGGCTGGTAGAGCCAGAGCGGTAAGCCCTGGGTGACATACTCGAATTCGAGCCAGTTAGCCAATGTTGTCACTTGAGTCGGACTCAGGGCGGCCACTAAGGGATGTGTCTGCGCCTGACTCCCCGGCAGTAGCTTATTCCAAAAGGGCTTGCGCTCCTCTATGGTGTAGCATTCCGTTTTCTCGGGATCCAAATCCGCCAGTTCGGCAGCCCATCGCCGCGCGTCCTCTTCAGTGCCGAGGCGATCTACAACCCCTAACGCGACTGCCTGCTGCCCCGTAAAGATGCGGCCATCGGCAAAGCTACGTACTGTGTCTTCAGGCAACTGCCGGGCCTCGGCCACCGTCTGCACAAACTGCCCATAGCTAACATCAATTAGCTCCTGCAAGATCGTCTGCTCGGGGTCCGTTAACTCCCGATCAAACGCCAGAATGTCCTTATAAGGACCTGACTTGATGACCTTAAATGAGACGCCCACTTTATCTAGCAGTCGCTCCAGGTTATTGCCCCGCAAAATCACACCGATACTGCCGGTGATGGTGCCAGGGTTAGCCACGATATGCTGGGCACCCATGCCAATGTACACCCCCCCTGAGGCCGAAATATTGCCGAAGCTAGCGACAATCTTAGTGGTCTTTTGCAGTTCTTTGAGAGCGCTGTAAATCTCCTGGGAGTCACCGACGGTACCGCCAGGGCTATCGATGCGCAGCAGCAGGGCCGGAAATTTTTTTTCTTTGACATCGTCCAGGGCTTCAAGCACTCGTTTCCGAGTTGAGCTTGCGATCGCACCGGTCACTTCGATCCGGGCAATCTGTTTGCGAAAGCGGGGTTTGAGCGGCCAAATCATAGCAGGAATATAAGAGCCCATTTAAAGGGCAAGGTGATTGAGGTTTGGACAATCCTGGCAACAAACCCCAGAGAACTTTAACATTCTTATAAGTATACGACTGCTGACTGCGCCTAAGGAATGAGCCCGCTATGGCCTGGGCTAGGGATAGTGCCATATATCCCCAGCCCAGGCATGGCTAGGTCGCCGTGAGCCTTGCAGACTTGAGCTGCCAAAGCTGTCTTATACCAACCCCTCCGCCACGTCCAGGCCTAACGTTTTCCCGAGAACTTTTTCGGCATAAACGCGACCGGGGACGGGTTTAGCCACACAAGAGATTCAACCTGCCTATGGAACGCCCCGCTCTACTGGACCGCGTCTCGCCGTTGACTGCAGCGGTAATTTTGATCGCTCCATTCTTCCTTTGGGGGACCGCTATGGTCGCCATGAAAGGGGTGATCGACACGACCGCACCGCTATTTCTGGCTGGGGTGCGCCTACTACCGGCGGGGATCTTAGTGCTCTTAGCCGCCCAATATGCCCATCGTCCACAGCCTCAAACCTGGAAGGCCTGGGGGTGGATCGGACTATTTGGCCTGGTCGATGGCACCCTTTTCCAGGGCTTCCTAGCTGAGGGCTTGACCCGCACTGGCGCCGGGTTGGGTTCGGTCATGATCGACTCGCAACCCTTGGCCGTTGCCGTCATGGCCCGGTTTCTTTTTCAAGAGCAGGTGGGGCCTGTGGGCTGGCTGGGGCTGATCATCGGCATCCTTGGCATCAGCTTAATTGGGTTACCCGACAATTGGATTCTGTCTCTGCTCTCGGGACATTGGCCCCTCGCAGCCGATCAAATAGCGGACAACTTACTGGCTCGTGGCGAATGGCTGATGTTGCTTGCAGCACTCTCCATGGCAGTCGGCACGATCATGATTCGCTTTGTCTCTCGCCACGCTGACCCTGTGGTTGCCACAGGGTGGCACATGATCCTAGGCGGGCTGCCATTGTTTACCGCCTCGGCACTGACCGAGGCCGCCCCCTGGCAATCCGTTTCCCTAGGCGGTTGGGCGGCCATTGCCTATGCAACGATATTCGGTAGCGCCATAGCCTACGGTATTTTCTTTTACCTGGCTGCAGAAGGAAACCTAACGAGCCTCAGTGCCTTAACGTTTTTAACCCCCGTCTTTGCCCTGCTATTTGGCATGCTGCTATTGGCAGAAACCCTCACCCCACCCCAGTGGATCGGCGTGGGGCTAACGCTGATCAGCATTTATTGCATTAACCAACGGGTGCCATTATTGCAGCGCTATCAACAGCTCAGCGCTCGATTCAAGACGCCTCTGACACCGTCAGAAACTGAATCAGAGTCGATATAGTGCTTTGTTTTAGCGACCGTGGCCAGCTACACAATGCCAGGGAAGTACAGACAACGTCGTGATGTCTACGGGACCATCCCTCAGGTCAAAAAACATACCCAGCTTCATAAAGGAACCAAGAAGTCTTGATGGGTTAGGCCGATATTCCTTGAGATGTAAGCTAGGATTTCGTCGAGTTGGTCAATTGCCAATGTCTCTGACTGAGGTTTGGCGTTTAAGCGCCAAACTTATGCAGACAAGCTTCTCTGACTAAAATTTTGTGCATAGAGGATTTTACAGTTGCACAGCTCGTGGGGGTTAGTTTCCTTTCCCCCGATGGCAGGGGAAAGAACTTTATATAGCCACTATGACCCTGAGGATAAAATGGGCATGCTGAGTATATATACAGGGTCTGCTTTTTAATTCTGCGACTGACCTCTACTATTTCTTCAGCAACCGTATCCCAGACACTTTGTGCTTGTTGCACTGGGTCAGGGGCCACTCATTTGAAACCATCGTTTCAGCTCTGATATCCAGTCATAGCAACAATATTTTTATGAAGGCGACAGTTTAGAAACTGTCCAGCCGGTAGAAAAATTGCAGGAATTTAGAGGCCAGCGCTGAAGCCATAAGGTGGGGCAGCACTCAGGGAAATTATTATCTAGGGAATTTAAGGAAAGCGATGATACGGCGCTCAACAGTATTGATTCTGTCTAGTCTGACCAGTTTTATTACCATAGCCAGTGGTTCAGCGAAGGCTGCTGTACAGCAGCCAGCAACACTGTCAGAACGCGCTCCCAACATCCTGATTGCGCAACAGGATCCCCAAGCTACGCCCCCCCAAACTGCACCAGCGCCAGCAGCGCCCGACCCGTTTTCCATTAACCCAGCCAACAGCACGAATACAGGGACAGCTGTACCCAATGTCACTAGCCCCCCAACTCGACCAACCGCCAATGCGTTGCAATCAACTCAGCAGGCGGAGTCCGTGCGTGCCCTGCAGGAGCAGCTCCAGCAGCGAGGGTATTATGACGGCCCAGTAGATGGGCTTTATGGTTCTGGCACGGAGCGGGCTGTTCAATCTTTCCAGCAAGATACTGGGCTCCCGAGCACCGGAGAAATTGACATCCCAACCCTGCAGGAGCTCTCGCCAACTAGCCAAGCGGCATCAACAGAGGAAGGTGCTGCCGACGCCCCCACAGGCTCGTCCGAGGGAACTGAGTCGGGTGATTTGGAGGCAGAGGTTTCTGAGGAGGGTGCAGAGGCAACCGAAGCCCCAACACCCGATAATGAGGGTAACGATCCCACGCCAGCTAACGACGCTGAGACGGGTTTCGGCCAGTGGCTCTGGCCCGGCGTCGCCCTGGTTGCAGCACTGGGTAGCTTCGGAATTGGATTTGCTCTATTCAATCGAAGTAAAGGCGAAGACGAGCTGATATTAGAAAACGATGCCCCTTGGGGGGCGATTTCGCCGAACTTACCCACAGCTGCCGCGGCAGCTGTGGGCCCTACGGGTACCGTCAATGGCGCACCACCGATGGGAACTGCCCCCCCTGCACCAGTTGAAACAGCAGCCTACGGTACCCCCTATACTGCCAAGGTCACCCCTGGCACGAATGGCCAAGGCACGAATGGCACAGGGCCCATCAGCGCCGCTTTGGATGCAGCTCCCCAGCTCGAAACTACCCGCCTAGCCAAGGTCAACATTATTGATGAATTGGTCGAGGATCTGGGGATTCCTGATCCCAATCGCCGGCGGAAGGCCATTTGGGAACTGGGACAACGGGGCAATTCAGCGGCCGTGCAACCCCTGGTCAATGCCATGGTTGGCGCTGACTCCAAGGAGAAGAGTCTGATTTTAGCGGCGCTTTCTGAAATCGGCATTCGTTCCCTAAAGCCAATGAATCGTGCCCTTGCCATTGCGCTACAGGACGACAATCCCGAGGTTCGAAAAAATGCCATCCGCGATTTAACACGTATTTACGATTTGGTGGCTCAGATCAGCAGGATGGGGTTGGGATTCTAGAGATGGCAGGGACGAGGATCTCATCTCCGGCAGCTTGCGAATGCGACCGAGCTGCTCTAATGCCCAGTTTGCCGTTTGCCGCACTTCGGGGTCTTCATCTTCAGTGGCATGTCCCAACATTTGGCTGATCTGAGCCACCAAATCGTAAATACGTGTTAAATCGCGGATGGCATTTTTTCGAACCTCGGGATTGTCGTCCTGTAGCGCAATGGCAAG
>JBCBOC010000695.1:0-2672 GCA_039821475.1 Cyanobacteria bacterium J06632_22
GACCAACTCAAGCAGATCTCCAATCTGACCGATGAGCGATCCAGAATCATTCGATTCTTAGGTCAGCACGTTGAGCCTTACTATGCACCTTCTTAATCCTTTGGCAACCTGCGGAATGTTGGTTTTAGACCTATGCAGGCGTTTTTAATCGACCTATTTAAGCTGCTGCACTAAGACACTGCACTAGTTTCTTCCTTATCCACAGCCACATCGTCAGCCGCCTTTGCTTCTGCCACCGGCGTAGACTTTGCTTTAGCGGGCGTGGCAGCTGGTTCGGCACTGCTGACTTTGCTAGCCGGTTTTGCCACCTTAGGCTGAGCCGCCGGGGCGGTCGCTACGGGTTTCGCTGGGCGCTCGGGCTTATCTAGACCCAACTGCTCATAGGCCTTATCTAGCAGGAAGTAAGCTCCGCTTTGGCCCGCATCCAATATGGCTTGCCCCGTCGCCGCTGCCGTCGCACCACTGTCAGCTTCACTTTGGCTTTGACTATCGATCCAAGTCCGGGTGTCACGTCCCCAGGCCAGGCCAGTCTTACCCAGCCAAGCCCCCAACACAAAAATTGAGCAGAAAAAGAGCCACAACAGCAGGGCAGTTTCCTTGAGAATCACGCCCGTCAAAGACAGCGTCTTTTGATAAGTGGCGGCAGTCTCAGGGTCAAACAGAAGCTGCCAAAGTTTGGAAGCCTGAGCTTGAAGCTTTTCCATTGTTATCTTCCTTCAAATAAATACATGCTTTGAATACTGCGTCATCATTGTGCCCAGCCAGCAACGGGGTCGGTCACCCGCAAAAATTTTGGCACAACTGCGATGGATGCTCGGTACAGCCATCAACGCCATTGCAGTATCAGCGCCCTCTATGGGGCCGGTCTATAGCACTCACACCATATTCGCGCCATGGACGCTAGGACACCAACTTTAGGCCGACAAGTACAGGCCTGACACACCTGTCCCGGAGTCCACCCTCGTACACCCCTCTCCTGAGGCACATCTCTCCTGAGCATCTCGAAACGAAATACCCCAGAGTCGACCGCCAAAAGTAGGCTTTTGTGACGACGGCAATAAATCAATTCAGCTCGATAGTAGCGGATAGGCTGAACCGGACTGTCTAGCTATAGGTCTACTTAAGTGATTGGTATAGGCTAGGTCTAGTTCTAGAAGCAGACCTGAACAGTCCTGCCCAACCCATTACAATTCTTTGCATTTATGGCAATCCACACAAAGGTTGGGCAGGACTGCGAGTCACGGAGCGATCTATGGCTTAAGAAATAGCCTGACTCGGAGGCTCAAGCAAAGTGCCCCGCGCGATAACATCCCTGAGCGCCACCCCGAATCGAGCCCCAAATGAGATCTATCGGCGCGCCCTTTGACCGGCACTGACATCGATGTCAACTACCGCTTTTTAATTTTAGTTGGCGCCAGCCTACGAACCGCCCCAGACGCTTTGGAGAACAGTCTCAGGAGAGAGATCCGCCAGACTCGCGGTGGGAGATTGAATGCCTAAGAAGCGGGGGTCGCCGCTAACGGCGGGTAGCGCCGCCGAGGCTTGCCCTGCCCCCAGCAGGGCCAGGGTAAATACCTTGAGGGACACGGCTAACTGCATGACATAGCTCTCAGGCGTCAGGACCAAATCAGCCCCGGCCAAGAGCGCTGCAGTTTGACCAATATTCTCGGGCGTTAAGACCTTAAGAGACTGCTGTTGGCGACTCAGGTCACTTACGGCTGCCTGACTGGCGTCATCTTTGAGCAGCGCCAGAGCCATTTGGGGCTGCTTGGTCTGAAAGTCTTCGATGATTTTGAGCCAGCTATCGGTGGGATAAGCCGCCGTGCTGTCTGATTCAGGATAAATCATCACATAGCCGTCCTTCAGTCCCAGCGCGTCTCGCTGTGCATCGGCCCAGGACAGATCGGCTTCCGGGACGTTCAGTTCTCCCGTTGTGCCCTTGGCCAGGTCAATCTTTAAGCCGGACAACAGGGCTCGATAGCGGTCGCCAGGATAAACGCTGCTGCTCGCGGAGACCACCTGACTGTAGAGCCAAGGGGTGCGGGTACGGCTGTCGGTAATGCGTGTGGGAATACCGCTGAGCCACAGCAGCACGCCTTCCTCCCAGCGGGGACTGGCACACAAGGCGACTTCAAATTCTCGATCGCGTAAGATACCTAACAAGTTGGCCCAGTCTGCTGGACTGTTCGCAGCCTGGTAATCGAACACAATTACATCATTGACCAGTTTGGAAACGCTATAGGCCGCCTTTGCCCGCGGCTCTACTGCAACGACAAATGCTGCGCTGGGATAGGCCTGCTTAAGGCGCTCTAGGGTAGGTAAGAAAAGAAGCTGCTCGCTGATATCGCCAGGAACCAGAGCCAATACTCGCATGGGCGGCCTTTGTAGAGGATGCTTATGAATGTCGCCCCCTATTTTAGAGGACGGTGCGTGCGCTCACGGTCATATCCCGGAGAAAATTCAGATTGACGGTAGTGTGGTGGTACGTAATTTAGCGCGCGGGACACCGGGTCGGTGCGGCCACAGGCAGGTAAGGGGGGAACGACGATGCATCTTTTGATTCCAGCGGCGGGCGTGGGTAAACGCATGGGTAGCACTGTCGGGTAACGCCTGTAAACCGTTATAGACCGAGGCCTGCCGGGTATCGCCACCCCGAATGAGCTGCACCGGCA
>JBCBOC010000176.1:0-7002 GCA_039821475.1 Cyanobacteria bacterium J06632_22
GCTCAACAACAGAATCAGTCCCGCCGACATCACTTGGGCAAAGGGCCCCGGAGAATTGAGTGTGCTGAACACACGGACCTGCAACGGCTCCGGCGAGCCAATCACCGGCATCTCTGAGTTCACCATCCAGTAACGGTCCCAGCCGGGGGCAACCAGGTACTGAAATAGCCCATAGCTGCCCATGACCAGTACCCCCCATAGGAAACAGCGGTAAACCAGCTGCCGCTGTTGAGGATAGTCGCGCCAGTTTGCATACAGGTGAAATCCAAACAGCACCGGAACGCTCCAGTACAGAAACGACGTCACCAAGGCCGTCAAGCTTGCCCCGTTGACCAGCCCCGACAGTAAACCGTAGCCAGTGGCTGCGATCGCTCCCATAAATGGCAGCCCCCCCTGCCACGTCAGATAGGGCAATTGTCGAACCAGCGTAACGCCCGACACAAACGTCACTAAAAACGGGGTCAGCAATACCGGGCTCGGATCCTGCCACCCGCCCGAAAAGTCGGCCATGCGACGCATCCAAGGGGAGAGAAACCACACCCACCAGGTAAAACCCACATATAAAATGGGATAGCGGCTGTAGAGCCAGACGGCTGTCCCCAAGGCCCCGACGGGGAAAACCAGACGAAGCACACTGCCTAAATTCAACAGGGATAGCAAAACTGACAAGACGCCCAAGACCAATATGGGCAACCACCCCAACGCTGGCTGTAGTCCAAATCGTTTAACCATAGTGCTTATGGGCGGGAGACTGCTGGGTCAATTCGTAAAGCTTGACGGCCTTCAGCACGTCATACCCCACCCAGAACAGACTGTTGACCAGCCCAGCTATTCCCCGCGTACAGAATCGGCGCAACAAATACTGCTGCAAAAATCGGGCAGGTGGTTTCAACAACAGCTGCACTAAACTAAACCGCTGCCCCGATTCGTAGTCTCGCTGGGCTTCGAGGGTGGTGTAGTGGTTAAATCGCTGCACCTGATCGTGCAGGCTGCGGAATTTATAGTGCCACAGGGTACCTGCTAGCTTAGGGACGACTGAACGGTCCACATCGACCCCTTCATGCACCAGCACATTTGAGATTCGGTGGTGCTGCCGGTTAAACAACCTCACCTGATCGTCCATATGGTGCGGCAACCAACGGCCTAAAAAGTCGTTAGTGCGATCCACCTTGAAGGCGTATCGCCCACTACCCCGTGACTGCTTCCACACCGTCAGTGCCTGGGCTAGGTCGTCTCCCACCACTTCATCAGAATCGATCAGAAAGATCCAATCGTGGCTTGCCTGCTGCACCCCAAACTGCCGCTGCAGTGCATACCCTGGCCAGGGATTCACAAACACCTTGGCCCCTAACTGTCGGGCTCGCTGCACGGTATTGTCCCGACTGCCACCGTCAATTACGACAACTTCGTCCGCAAAACCATAGCAAGATGAGATCGCACGCCCCATACGAGCCACTTCGTCCTGGGTAATCATCACCACAGAAATTTTGTGCTGATCCCCTGCGGCCGATCTAGTTTCTTGGGAACTCGCTTCTTGGACACACGGTGTTTGAAGATTAGTTTTTTGGGGGGTCTGTACCATTACGCCACCTCCTGTAGGGTTTTCTTCGCTGTTGTTATCTCGTTAGCCTCTAATTTGGCTTCTAATTCAGTCTTCAATTCGGGCGCTAAGGCGCGCACAATGCGGGCAGGGATACCTGCCACCAAAGTATTAGCCGGAACCGACTTAGTCACCACGGCACCTGCGGCGATAACGGCCCCAGCCTGTACCGTCACCCCTGGCAGCAACAGTGCATTGGCACCTACCCAAACACCGGATTTCAACACAATGGGACGACCGATAATGCTTTTCCCGGCCCGTCGCTCGGGGCCACCGATGTTGTGTTCTGCCGTGACAAAAGTAACGCCGTGCCCCACCACAACATTATCTTCAAAGGTAATGGGGCCGGTAAAGTCAAAGTAGCAGCCACGGTTGACCTGACAGTTCTGCCCTGTGGTCAGGCGCCCACCATAGAGATAGCTGCCTCCCCGCAGGACAGTGCCTGCCCCCAACTGCATGCCTAGCACAGTGAAAATCTGTTTCCTCAGCCAGCAGCTAAGCACATCGTTACCCAGAACATCCGATAGGCCATTTACAGTGTGAATCTGTACGTGCTGAATTTGGGAAAGAAGTTTTTGCTGCCAGCGCAGCGGAACTGCCGATTGCATAAGTGTTTCTCCTCTTTTGTCTCAACCTTGACCATATCCGCTATTGATTTTTGTTTTTAAAGAACGCATCAGAGGAACGGTTTACCACCCCAGCTTGTGACGGACAAACAACACATCGCTCGGTCCCAGCACTAGCCCGGGGATGCGAACCCTAAGCACCATCGGATAGCTGCCCAGAATCAGTAACAGCCTGACCGCTGTGGCACTCACTAAGGCCACGCCTGCCCCGATCAAGCCATAGGTCGGAATCAAAACTACCGCGAGCAGTGCATTGAGGCTAATGCCAGTGGCTTGCACCGCAGTGACAACCCCGGGTCGTTCTGCCGCCATCAGCGCTTGGGCCAAAATTTGTACCGCGCCACTGAGAATAATTTCTACCACGAGCAGACGAAAAACAATTGTCGCGGCAATAAATTCGTCCCCATATAACAGCTGCAGTAGCATTGGCCCAAGCCCCACGAGCCCTATACCGACCATCAATGTCAGCACTAGATTAATACGATTGACTCGACCAGTTAGGGCGACAATCTCATCCAGTGGCTGAGCGGCCACCTTAGGAAACAAGACTGTCGTCATTGAGGTTTGAAATACCCGCAGCATGCGCGATAAACTCAGCGCCACAACATAGATCCCCATGGCCTCTGCTGATAGCAGCCCGACCACCAGCACCTGGTCGAGCTGTAGCGATAGCGCATTCAGCATTTCATTGCCGTACGCCCGTAGTCCGTAGGTCAGCAGGCGCTTTTGCGCCTGGCCGCAACCCTGCCAGCGGGGGCGAAACCGCCGCCACAGACGCCGCAGCATCCACACAAACACCGGAATACTGTTGAGCGTATAGGCCATCGCCGAGGTCAGCGGTGTCAGCTTTCCAGAAAGGGCTAGGCTGACTAGCGTCACCAAGGTAAACAGTGGAATGAGACACCGCAGCTGATTTGCTGCAGCAAAGTCTCCACTGGCCTCAAAAGCGGCCGCAAATACCTGTTGGAGCAATCCCAATGGGGCCAGTAGCATGAACAACCGAGCATAGAAAATTACCTCTGGCGAATAGTTCGACAGCCAGGTGGGCATCAGCACAATGCCAATTGCCGTCGCCACAATGCCGAGTACGCCACCGGAGATCAGCGCTGCCGAAAACAGAATCGACCGATCCTCCGGATGCCGCTTAAACTGGTAAATCAGGGCACTGGGCAACCCAAAGGTCATGAGGTTAGCAAAAAATATTGCCCAGACGATCATGGCCGCCTGTTCGCCACGTCCTTCAGCCCCCAAAAACCGAGCCGTGATCATCCCTGTCGCAACATTGTTGGCTAAGATAAAGACCCTTGCCCCCAGGGTTTGCAGCACTGCTCGGGCACTGCTGCGAGATTTCTTTTTATGCGGGTTAAAAGGCATGAATAGACCTGAACACTGTAAAGACCGCCGTACCCTCTCCCTCTTCAACCCCGTCCAGAACTGCAGCTTTGTTTAGGGAAAAACTCCAGCTCTGGACAGAGTCAAGGGTTAATAGGCGCCAGAGCCGGAAATCACCTTGGGTACTGTCCGCAACAGAATCGTCAGGTCTTGCCACAGAGACCAACTGCTGAGGTACTCGCAATCACGGCGGTTAACAGCATGCAGATCGAGCAACTGTGATCGCATCTCCACCTGCCAAGCCCCAGTAATACCAGGAACCGCATTCAGGCGATGTTGCCACTGCTCGGGGACACGCACGGCATCGTACAGGGCCCAGGGGCGAGGACCCACCAGACTCATTTCGCCCCGTAGCACGTTCAAGAGTTGGGGGAGTTCGTCCAGGCTGTACTTTCGCAACCAGTGTCCCACCGCGGTCACGCGGGGGTCGTGCTCCAGCTTGTGGAGCCCGTCCTGCTTGCCCATCACCAAATGGTGCAGCCGTTCAGCGTTGGTGTACATAGTACGGAACTTATAGACCTGAAACAGTTGCCCCCGAGCACCCACGCGCCATTGCTTATAGAAGATCGGCCCATCGGAATCAAGCTTAATTAGCATGGCCAGCAGTAGCAGCACTGGGGCGAGAAGGGTCAGAATCAGCACGGCAGCCAGCCAGTCAGCAACGCGTTTTAGCGACCAGGTGGTCGGTCTGTTGAGCTGTGGCAGGTCAACCCGAGTCGGCACCCGCAAAAAGGTGGACTTCCCAGCCGTTTGACAGCTATCGGCCCAAGCCTTAATCGCTTCCTCCCCGAGGTCTAGATCGAGGCGCACAGCTTTGATGGGCGAGTTCACCAGACAATCTTTGAACCACTGCTGGTTTTGCAGCGCCGGCAAACGCGTTGCCACTTCTTTTGCGGCTGAGCGTACAATCAGCAACTGCTGTCGCCAATGCAGCACCGATTGAATGAGGGGCAATGATGGCTGGGCAGGACTGTAGGTCTGCGCTACCTGAAAGACTTTTGGCGTTTTAAGCAGAACAGTTGTTGAAATCATGGTTGTGTTTGAGTTGTGTTGAGTGAGCTGCAGTAATCGAAACAACGAAAACAGAGGGGCCACTACCACTCGCTGTAGGGCCGTACATCCTAGGGCTCGAGTCTGAAAGACAAACTTGAGCGAGAAAAATTAGTTGGCCTCAACCTTGACGGCGGGCGGAACGGTCTGGGCACTGCCATAGCGGCGAATATCGCCCCGGTAGCCGTTGGCCACAATGCCGACGGGATTCACCCGATCCAGCGCCGCAGTCGCTTCCGACAGGTCGGCCTGAGTGACCTTGTCTAAGCGGCTGACCATGACCACGTTTTGACAGAGGGAGGCCACCTGTAGGGCATCTACCAGGCCCAGTACCGCGGCAGTATCCACCACCACTAAGTCGTAGGTGGCTTCAAACCGAGTGAGGTGCGATCTCATCTCGCTGGAGCTCAGCAGCTGCACCGGGTCCATGGGGACTGGCCCACCCAGCAGAACATCCAATAGAATGCCGCCCAGAGAAATCCCCACAGGCCGGACTGAGGCATCTCCAGAGAGCAGCGTAGACAGTCCTTGCGGGTTGTCATGGCCGAGCTGCTGGTGTAAAGAGGGATTCCGTAAATCCGCGTCAATCAACAGCACGCGCTGGTGCAAACGGGCTGCACTTAAGGCCAGTCCTAAGGCAAAGGTAGTCTTGCCCTCGTTGGGCAAGGCCGATGTCACCATCACTGACCCCAGCTTGCCGGTCGTGAGCTGTAGGTTCTTGTAAATCAGGTCCACCGACTCTCGAAAGGGGGCCCACTGTATCATCGCGGGGGCTGTAGAGGGTGTCTCAGGTCGCTCGATATCTCGCCAAAAGGGCAGAACCATAGGCCGTTGTACCGCGCCCGTAGGCACCTCGGGCAACACCCCTAGCAGTGGCAGCGCAGCCTGTTGCTTCAGGTCATCGGAGGTATGCACCACCGTATCGATCAGTTCGCGGCTAAAAGCCAGCACCCCGCCCAGAAATAACCCGACAATACCGCCCATCAGCAGATTTTGTTTGGGTACAGGGGAGATTTGTTGACCGGGGCGGGGCGCTTCTACCACGGCCCATTTGAATCCCCCTTGGGCCAAGTCGTTGCTGAGCTGCTGCCGCAGGGCCAACAGTTGCTCTAGGGAGGTACGCTGGGTTTCCACTTCGGGCTGCAGGCGATCATAGTCAGCAATCAGATCGGGATAGCGATCTAGGTCAGCCTGTAGCCGTTGCTCAGCAGCAACGAGACTCTGTTGACGGGCCTGTAGCCCTCGTAGTTCCGCTTCTGTGGCTACGAGATCGCTCACCAATGCCAGATCAATATCGCCCAGCTGGCCCTCCTGTAGGAGTGTTTCTTCCGCCTGTTGTGCCAACGTTGTATTGCCCAGCACTCGTGTCATCTCCTCCCGCAGCAGGGCCAGCTGTTGCTCGCGCTGGGCGTTGAGGTCCTCGGCCTTGGGATCTGCTTCGGTGTAGACTGCCTGCCGTTCCGCCAGGGCTAGTTCTGTTGCCTGTAGCTCATTGAGTAACTGCTGGTAGCGACCCGACTGACTCAGCTTTGTAGCTACCCGTGCGGTTTGCGGGTCCAAAGCTAGGGCGGCCTGAATGGCATCATACTGGGCGGCCGTGGCCTCTGCATCGGCCTGCACCGCCTGCTGGGTCTCTACCAAGGTATTGAGGGCTGCTGTTACCGCCAGGGCCTGCTGCTCCGGGTCAATCACGTCAGCACCCTGACGAAAGTCTTCTAGCGCCTGCTGGGAGCCCCCCAGTCGCTGCCGCACCTCGGTAATTTGTTGATTGACGAGCGCCAGTCCGTCCTCAACTCGCTGCTCCTGGGCCTGTAGATTGTAGTCCAGGTACACCTGCTGTAGCGCGGAGAGAAACTGTTGCGTCTGTTCCGGACTTTCTCCGACGTAGACTGCCTCAAAAATGCGCGTTTCTGTTTTATCCTCCATGACTTGAGCCAGGCTTAGCGCGTCTTGTACCGCCTCCAGACAATCGGTCGCACTTTCCCATCCGGTACAGATATCGTTGCCCTGGGCCTGCATTTGTGCAATCGCCTGTTCAATAAACTGCTGACTGCGCATCAGGTTAAGCTGGGTGACATAGTCCAACTCTACTTCTGAAAATGAAGGCGGTTGGCCGTTCTCATCAGGGTTCAAGTCCAGCTCCGGGCGGACATTGGGCTCCACCAACAGCTGCAGGTTACTACGGTAGGTGGGGGACTGTAGATGGGTTGCGATCGCACTGACGCCCACCGCCGTCACGACGGCTCCGACCACCCAAGGCAACCGCCTCAGCAACACCCGAGCAATATCGCCGTATCCTGGCTCCTGTCTGTCAATCTCATGATGGACTAAGCC
>JBCBOC010000590.1:0-3268 GCA_039821475.1 Cyanobacteria bacterium J06632_22
CAGCCAATCTCATTGCCTGCCTCGGAGGCAATCCCAGCGCCCGCCACGTCAAAAACAACGTTATCTTCCAGGCCAGCGTGGCTATCGTGCTGCACAATGCCCCAGCCAGGGCTGCCCTCTACCGCGTTGCCGCGAATAATCGAAGCTTTCCCGTAAATGTCGTCTACTCCTGTGCGATGCAGGTGCAGAGCGTAGCTTCCCCGAGGGTTTGTGCCGTTGCCTTTGGACCCGTCGATATTTTTATCGACATCGTCTACCAGTTTGGTTTTGTCTGAGCGACCCAGATGGTAAAAGCCCGCATTGAGCACGTTTACATTGGGATTGTGCATCAGCATCACGTGGGCCCGATTCTTGATGGGCACGTTTTTGCCGTTTTCGGTTTCAAAGGAAACGTTGCGAGATAAGTTGGCCGCGTACAAGGAGAGTTTGTCGGCAGAGCCTGCAATGTTGCTGCGAAGATGGGGGAAGCGCAGAATATCGCGCCTACCGCTTTTGATATCTTCGTTGACAAAGCGGATTTCTTTTCCCTTAATGCTGGTGATGGTGAGGACTTCATCTTGGAAGCGGGAGTTGTTGCTGTCTTTGCCCTGGGCGTTGTATTGGGTGCCGCCGAGAACAATGCGATCGCCCACACGCCAACCTTTCGGTGATTCTTTGAATCTCAAGACGCTAGCGCCCTTTTTGGCATCGCCGACCAGCGTTAGCTGATCGGCCTTATCCGCACCGTAGATATTCACAACACCATGACTGACCAGGCCTTTGGTGAGTTGCTTGGGGTCCCACTGGGCATTGCTGGTGATGGCGCGATCACTGGTGAAAATGATCCGGGCCTGTTTGTCAGCTGCGATCGCCTGCTTTGCAGACCCCACATCTAACTGTCCACTCGAACCGTTGAGAATAGTCTCTACCTTCAGCTGAGTGTTTGTGTTGGTTGCGAAACTGAGTATCCCTTCAATCGATACCGTTCTCAAAGGCGTGTCGCTGTCTTCGTCATAGATGACCGACACGCCTTCAGAGATGAGGACATTGGCATCTTTCCCAGGCACGCGCCCATCGCGCCAAGTTCTCGAATCAGACCACTTCCCGTTTCTAATCGCCTCATGGGTATGACGAGTGTTATCAATCAGCTTTTGAACCGGATCTTGTGAGTGATCCATCGGTGTTACGAAGCTTCCTTTTCTCGGTTTCTCGTAATGCTTACCACCGTGATTCATCCCAGCTGAGTGAGCGGTCATATCGTGGTTCATAGATGAGTCATTCATATCCAACAATTACCCCTTTTGTTTTTGTCCCCGATGTCTACAAGAAGGACTTTTACAAGCAGGACGTTTACAAGAAGGGAGTGTTATCTGCTAGCTTTCGGACATCACTGGCACTGAGCGCATCGTTGTAGAGCTGGAATTCATCTACGCTGCCCATCAGTCCCCATCGGTTCCCGCGAGAGCCATCGGCAAACCGGGTGCTGCCGTTAACATTGCCAATACCAATACGATCGACGTGCCGCCACATTTGTGTCCCCTGCTCACTGCCGACTTTTCTGCCATCGAGGTATGCCGTGAGGGTATTGGGCTTCAGCTTATCGTCGCCATCGAGCACCAGGGCAACATGATGCCAACGGCCAGATTTCACCTGATTGGGTCGGGTGGTTACCCAGTCGCCATCGGCCCAGTTGCCTTTGTTGCTCCAGCCACCGAAGTAGAGCAGCTTATCCTTGACGTACATGTTCAAGCCACGAGTGCGACCGCCCTCTTCATAGAGCACCTGTTTTCTATCAGAAGAGGCATCGTTGGTTTTGAACCACATGGAGATGGTGCGCTCTGGGTTAATGCCCAGGTTGATATCCTCGGAATTATTGATAGCGACGCGACTATTGTTGCCCTGGAAGGTCACCGCTTTGCCAAACTTGCCGTTTTGACGACGGACTGGACCCATCAGGCGACCATTGTTCTTTTGGCCAGCTGTAGAGCTATCAACAGCTGTAACCATCCCGTTGTTCTCGTCAAAGCTAAGACGCACCACCGGCTCAATTTCTCTGGGAGGCGTTGGGTTTTGAGTCGGTGGTTTAGGGTTACTGGGTGGGTTACTGGGTGGATTAACCGGCGGATTCGCTGGTGGCAGTGGCTCAGTCGGTGGGGTAGGCGGATTGCCACCGCCACCGGGTGGCAGGGGATTGCCGCCGATGGCATTAGCCTTACCCATCAGAGAAATATCGTCGATGGCGATGAAGTCTTTGGGGTGGTTCGACTTGTCGGCGTTTACTTGAACCATCAAGTAGTCGTACCCCTTGCCCAAGTTGACATCCAACGAGATTTTCTTCCAGTCAAAGAAACCACCGTTTTGCTTGGTGAAGGTTTTGGTCACTAGGGCTGTGCGCTGCATGGGTAGCGTGCCAACCTGGGAAGGCCCTTCTCCGGCCCTCGGCCTGTCGTTATTGAACTGGCCGTTGATGCCCCATAGTCTGACGGTGACTTCATTCTGTTCAAAGGCTTTGTTGGCGGCGGCGCCTTCGAGGTTCTTGAGCTTGAAGCTGAGGGTTTGCTGGCCACGATGTACTCTATCGTTGCGGGTAACTTGGCCCATAAAGTTGTTGCGATCGCCCGATTTAGAAATCTGGGCAAACCCATTTCTTATCCGTACTCCGTCGCTGACAAACCAGCCTTGATCCGACCCTTGAGAGTTAGTCCTGCTCTGGGTCTTTGTTCCATTACCAAAGTCGCTATCCGCAAAGGCATTGACATAGGCAGAAGGCTGAACCTTGACCGTCTGCTTGAGCTGTGTGGCCTTGCCCTGACTATCCAGCACCGTTAGAACTACATTCTTATTTCCAGCCCTATCGAAAACGTGAGAAATGGTTCGACCAAAGGCATCAATAGACCCATTGCCATCTAAATCCCAGCCGTAGCCAGCAATTCCTTTGCTCGCGAGCTTCTTCAGTGAGCCGTTGTTATTCCTCAGCGGATCGAGGTCTTGGGACGCGCTGGCATCTAGCTCCACGGCCAGACCGCCCAGTGCTTTTGTCTTAAATCTGGCGATGGGCGCTTTATTGTTCTTCGCGTCGGAGAACCTATTGTTCTTGAATTTAACGAAGGCCGCATAGTCGTCGGGGACACCCTGCTGGATAGGACCGCCCACTTTGCCTAAGTTGTAAGCATTGCCAATGACCGTGCTGTTGCTCAGCGAGGTGGTGATATGAGCCTTGTCCGTGTTGGGATTGTCAAAGTCAATTCCTTCGGTAAAGCCAGCAATGGTGAGATTATCGTACTCAGAA
>JBCBOC010000531.1:0-3590 GCA_039821475.1 Cyanobacteria bacterium J06632_22
TAACGTATGAGCAATTTAATTCATTAACGAGGTCGTTTCTCTCTCAATAACTCAGTTAACTGACTAAGTTACCAAAAGCTTCGTCTTCTCAATCTATTTTCTTGTCTAGGTTCTGGGCTAAAAAAGAGGCTGCGTTTCCGCCTCCTCTCTCCAGCGCTTTATTAATATAGCGACAGGTATTCAGTTGTGTCAACTGATTGCACATAATTTCTTTGGTCGCCCAAAGTCCTTAAAGCACAAGGACTTTGGGCTTTTTAGTATCGACTCTTAAGGAAAATAGGTGAAAAATTTTTTACAGCTTTTGCGGACAGTCCCCTAAACCCCAATCAATGTAGAGCGTCTCTTGCCCTTGAAATGCAAAGAACCCGGACAAGGGCAAGCTAAGTGCATCAGCATCAGACCGCCACCAGCACCATCCGCAAGCAAGTTTGTACAAATGAGCCATTACGCTGTGTACAGCAGAGAATAACGGCACCGAGGTCTGATGCGGTAAACAGCACTGGCTCTTTAGAGCTGAGGAGAACGGTAATGCTACCGCCTGAGGTTGTGACGGAACCCTGGATAAAACAATGGCTACGCGAAGATATTGGCCGAGGCGACTGGGCAGTTCAAGGACTGGGTGCGAGATCGCAACAGTTCGGTTCAGGCTACTGGGTTGCCAAAGCCCCTGGCATTATCTGTGGTTTGCCGATTGCGCAGCAGGTCTTTTCGATACTCGACACCCAGGTCAGCTTCAATCCACAGGTGCGTGATGGGATGCAGGTTGAGCCTGGGCAAACCATCGCAACACTAACTGGTCCACTCGGTTCACTATTAACGGGCGAGCGCGTTGCACTGAACTTAGCCATGCGGCTCAGTGGAATAGCCTCGGCAACACGACAATATGTTGAGGCGATTGAGGCCTATGCTGCTCAATTCGTTGACACTCGCAAGACAACGCCCGGCCTACGACTTCTCGAAAAGTATGCCACCTATATCGGGGGTGCGCAGAACCACCGCATGGGCCTGGACGATGGCGTGATGATCAAAGACAACCATATTGCGGCGGTAGGTGGGATCGAGATCGCCGTGCAGCAAGTGCGCCAGCGCATTCCCTACCCGTTGACAATTGAAGTGGAAACGGAGGGCTTAGCGCAGGTCAAAACTGCCGTCGACGCAGGTGCAGACATTATTATGTTGGACAATATGACGACAGATCAGATGCAGCAAGCGGTGGCGCTGATCCGGTCGTCAGGCAAGAGGATAAAGATTGAGGCCTCGGGCAATGTTTCGCTAGATACCATTGCGGCGGTGGCGGCCACGGGTGTGGACTATATCTCTAGTAGTGGGCCGATTACGCGATCGCACTGGCTGGACCTCAGCATGCGCGTCAAAATGCATCCGTCGCCTTGAACTCGTACCAGTCATCGGTAATAGGCCAGAGCTGATAGGCCTGGTTCCCAAAGGGTGAATCGGCTGGATCAGGCTGGTAAACGACACCATAACTCGTCCGCAGATCAGGATCTAGCCATCCGCCACGAATCAATTCACCGGTTTTGAAATAGATACCGCCTTGTTGATCACGCACTATCGCTTTGATGGGGTATCTGCCCACTTGCGCAATCGGGGATGGGTCGGATTGGACAACGATCTGCTCAAACTCTGGAATCGCCTGCCGAAGCGCGATATGGCGGGGCACCTTCTCAGCCACCAAAATGGGAACGACGACCAGACAGAGTAGTGTCAGCAGTAAAACGACATAGGGCAATGTCCTGCGCTTTCTGAACCGTTTAGGCGGCCATGGAGAACGCACAGCCTCAGCAGACCTAGCACGATGACGAGACCAAACCACTGCCCCAATCCCGCCCAACCCTAAGCAAACCGCGGCAACGACGATCAAGGGTTCCAGAATCACGACAAATAAGAAAACCAGGAACAGCACTGCATCAGTCCCTGTTTCAAGATCGCCAGGGATCAGGCTCGTCCGAATTAGAGCCAGACAAGCTATCCAAGTGGCTCCGCAGCATCCATACAGTAGATATCTATGAATCACAGCCCAAATGTTGTGCATATGCTAACGAGAAATGGGCTCTACAGATTGAAACTCATACCAGTCACCAAACAAATGCCAGGTCAGATAAGACTCATTGCCGAAGGGTGAACCAGCGGCATTAGGACGATAGGCATACCCGCGACTGACGACATAACCTGCAGACATAAATCCGGTAGAGTCTGTCTCATTCACCACAAAATAGACACCCCCCCGCGGATCTTTTGCATGCTGTGTGACGGTATATATCCCCATTTGTTGAGGCGTTGTTTGTCTCTCATGGGTGATCGCGCGCGTCACAGCGACGTGAAAATCAGCCTGGCTGTGGGCCAGCGCAATGCGACTGGGCAGGCGGGTCAGGACCGCCATCGTGCTAACGCATAGGCAGAAAACAGCACTCGGGAGCAACCAAGGGCTACAGCGAATCAAGCGTCGCGGTTCTCGGACGGGCTGGGCCGATCGGTTGAGCCTAGGGAGAATGCTGATCCGAACCACCAGAATGACCAGAAAGACGAGGCCAGCCAGCACAACGACAACCTGAAGCGGCGAGGCGAATACATAGGCCAGCAGCCAGTTCAACAAGACCAACGGGATCAGACAGCTGGCAAATATAGCATCGCCCAATCGTCCCGGAATCAGACTCAAATGGATCAGGCTATAACTGAGTGCGATCGCAACTCCCCAAAGAAAGTAGGCCAGCAGTAGCCGCCAGTTCGCCAACATGGACTCAATCCACCCAAACGTTAGCGGGTAGTGGTGATGCTCCGTGCTGCATCAGCCATCGGTGACAGGCATCCATGGCACAACAGCGGACCTCATGTTTTGGGAAGCGACCAGCAATCATGGTGTTGACGACAAAACTTAATGCCGCAGGAGGTAGACATATATATTGTGGCGGCCAGAACTTTGCTGAGGCCATTTCGCTGAGGTCATTTCTACGGGAGCAGGCACTGAAAGGAGCGCCCCTTGACCCGCCATTCACACAGGAGTGGGTACGCAGCAGCCTATAGCTACAGACCCTAAACCCAAGATTCCCGACTGCAAGGGCTGCCATCGAAAACGCGTGTTGGAAGCCTCGCAATTTAACAGGTTCATTTAACGGCAAGGCAGCTGGGGATTCGTTAGTTTAGGTACGATCTGTAACCCGTGAGTCCGTGCCCCAAACGCCCAAGATTGTCCACCTCGACCTGCTGGATACTGACTATGCCCAGATAGTCGACGGTGAGCCCATTGCTGAAGCCCGAGTTAACCGTATCGACACAACGGATGCCCATGCGATTCAGTACGTTCGTCGTCAAATTGCCCGATACCGTTATGGCCAGCTCAATCAGGAAGGTAAAGACGATGTGCTGTTTAATATTGGCGCGATGGTGGGACTCATGACACCCTCCGATATCGAGGATGTGAATGACCGACTACGCTACGAAGGCCGGCTTTATCTAACGAACAGTGAGCGACAGCAAATTTTTAATTGGTTGTCGGATGAGTTAGACGTTCACCTATCTAACTGACCAGCGATCACAGCGACCCATAAGGTGGGAAAATATAAGTTAGATGAAAA
>JBCBOC010000053.1:0-10994 GCA_039821475.1 Cyanobacteria bacterium J06632_22
CACGATCGCCGTAGTACGTCGCCGGATCTAGAATCACCGGCTCACCGGCATCCGTCACCGCCGCGTTGCCAGACCACAGGTCGCCATGGAGCAATGAGGGCATTGGATCGTGGGCCAGTAATCTCGGCAGTGCATCCAGCAGTTCATCGGCCCGGGGAAAGCGCCCGCCCTGTCGCCGCCCCAGCTGAAACTGATAGCCCAATCGTCGCTCCTGAAAAAATCGCACCCAATCAGTATCCCAGTCATTCAGCTGGGGCGTTTCGCCAATGGTATTAGTGCGATGCCAGCCAAACCCCCGGTCGCTGGTGGTACGGTGCATGGCCGCCAACTGCTGTCCCATAGCAGTCCAGGCCTGCCGACTGCTGCCGCCGAGCGGCAAATACTCCATCACGATATAGGCCGGACCACCTCCTTCCAAAGTGCCGTAGCTCAACGGCTGGGGAATGCGGATGGTTTGGCTCTGGTACATCTCCCGCAGCCCCTCGAACTCGGCGGCAAACATGTCCACCTTGTGATTCGAGTTGAATTTCACAAAGTAGGTCTGAGCACCGTCTGAGATCCGATACGCCTCATTAATGCAGCCACCGCCAATACTGCGCCGCTCCCTGATTTGAAACGGCCTCCCAGTGGTCTGAGAAATTTCCTTAGCCAGCAGTTCCCAAAAAATCTCGGTCATGGGGAGTCAGAAATGGGGCAGATGATCGGTCATTACCCTACCTCACCACCTCACTCCCTCACCACCTCACTCGTTAGTTCTCGTCGGGACGCAGGGTCAAAATGCCGTAGGCATCGACCGGCAGGTACTGCTGCACCGCTCGCTGAATGCTCTCCGCATCAACAGCCTGAATGGACTCCGGGTAGTCCAGCGCGTGCTGCACATTCCCTGTCATGGCGTGGTAATAGCCATAGAGGCCAGCACGATCGCTCGGGGTTTCGCCACCAAAGACATATCGATTGGCCACCTGGGTGCGGACCCGACGCAGCTCACTGGCGGTCACAGGCTCAGTGTGGAGTTTAGCAATGTGGGTTGCGATCGCACCCTCTACATCAGCAAAATTTTCTGCCATCAGGCTGGCGGAAATGTAAAACACCCCCTGCTGCCCGTAGGTAATGTTACTCGCCGAAATACCATTAACCAGCTTGCGGTCTTCCCGCAGGTCATTGACCAGCCGTGCCGTCCGCCCCTGTCCCAAAATCGAGGCCACCACATCCAAAGCAAAGGTATCTTCGAGCTGGGCCAGCCCCGGCACTCGCCAGGACATAATCAGCCGAGACTGCTGCAAGCGAGTATCGGTCGCTCGCATCCGCTGAATCTGCTCAAAGGGCACCTCCAGGGTTCGTGCCGGCAGGGCCATATCGCTCAAGGAGAGCTCAGGCAGTTGCTGCCGGTGGAGCAAGGCTTGATCAAAGCCCTGCTCCACAATCGTCATGAGCTCTTCCACCGGCAAGTTACCCACCGCCACCGCCGTCATATTTTGCGGCTGATACCAACGCTGATGAAACCGCCGCATCTGCGCCGCGGCCAAGTTCTCAATCACCGTCGCCGGACCCAAGACCGGACGTCGGTAGGGCAGCTGCTCAAAGTTTAGCTCCATCGACTTTTGAAAGGTTTTCCGTCGAGGATTATCTTCGGCTCGACGAATCTCTTCTAAAATCACAGGGCGCTCGCGCTCAAAGGCCTCATCCTCTAACAGTGGATTGATCAGTAGCTCAATCTGCAACGGGGCCAGTGCCGCAAAGTCCTTCGGCGCACTGGTGATGTAATAGTGGGTGTAGTCCTGACTGGTGGCGGCATTCGTTACCGCACCGCGCTCTTCGATCAACCGCTCAAATTCGCCCATGCGAATGCGCGGCGTCCCCTTAAAGATCATGTGCTCTAAGAAGTGAGCCATGCCATTAATGGCATCTGCCTCGTTGGTTGAGCCTACATTCAGCCAAATATTGAGACTCACTGCCTCGGTCGGCATCTGCTCAGCAATGATGGTTAACCCATTGGGCAACCGCCTGATAACCGGGGCATGACCAGAGCGACGCGTTTCAGTGGTGGAAGGCATAGGCATAAATTGGAATCATCAGAATGGGCTCACCAACCCGTGGGCCGGTCGAGGCACAGCGGCCTAATCACGCATAGTTCGTGGGTGCTGCGCGTGTAGTGTAACGTAAAGCAGTTTAAAGCTTGAGCATTGTTCGATTTTTCGACGCAACGGGCCAGTATTGTAAAGTCGGCCTCCGGTAAGACCCACCGGAATCGATCCGCCCGAAAAATCAGCAAATCGGCAGCAATTTAATCTGAAATTGGCTTGGATTTGCCTGTTGAACTAGCTGAAACGTTGAGTGCAGATTTTCCTATTCGAAAACCTTGTCACGCAGACAGTCAACCCCTAAGGTTCCAAGCCTAACGTTATAAGCACAATCGTTTTCAACCTCAAACCCACTCAAACCGACCACTTTTGAACCTCACTGCATCCCCGCTGGAACACATCGCATTCTCTAGAGAAAACGACCATTCCGGTCGGGGGCAGGGCTACAGCAGTCGTCAGCGCCGCAAGGGCAAGGCTGCACAACATTTCGTGATGGGCCATTTGGCTGGGCACACAGCAGGGTAACCTGACGCGGTGAACCAACGTAAATAGCGCACGCGAATGGCGCAAACTACAGAGCGCAAACTACAGACACAGGGCGTACTTACCGGGAGAAGTCAGCATGGGGACCTGGATAAAAGAGACGGACAAAGCCATCTATTTGATGCAGGGTGGATACTACATCTCAAAAATTAGCAAGTATCCTTCTAAGTCTAATCCAAATGAAAAGGTACTGAATATCACGGGATTGCGGTCCTGGTTCACCCGGACGGACTTCCCCCGTGGGATGACCGTCTCTAGCGCCGGTCCCGAACCCATGCCCATGCCCCGACGCAGTGCCTCTCCTGCGCCAACACCGGTTGCCAGTGGCTCCCAGCGGACCAATAGCAATGGCCTGCGGCTGATCAAATCCTTTGAAGGATTGCGGCTGACCGCCTACCAAGACGCCGTTGGCGTCTGGACCATCGGCTACGGCACCACCCGCAATGTTCGTCGAGGTATGCGCATTACCCGAGAACAAGCAGAAGCCTTTCTCAAAGAAGATTTAAACCGGTTTGAAAAAGCCGTGAACGATGCCGTTAAGGTGCCCATCAACGACAATCAGTTCTCAGCGTTAGTGTCATTTACCTACAACGTGGGAGCCGGAGCACTACGCTCTTCAACCCTACTCAAAAAGCTCAACCGACGTGACATTAACGGAGCAGCTAACGAATTACCGCGATGGAACAAGGCCGGTGGCCGGGTGCTGGCCGGGCTCACCCGACGTCGCAACGCCGAGCGAGCCCTGTTTTTAGGCCAGGACTACACCAAATTCCTGTAGCTTGGGAGTATGTTGCTTGCATAAATCGACTGCATGAAGCTGCCGAGCCTGCCGCCCCGCCTGATTCCCTATACATTTTTAGCCCCAGCACTACTGATTCTGGGTCTGACCGTCTTTTGGCCCGCTCTCCAGGCCTTTCGGCTCAGCTTTACCGAATACGGCTATGACTTAACCCAACCGCCGACCTGGGTCGGGTTCAAAAATTTCCAGCGGCTCCTACAGGACGATACCTTCTGGCAGACGCTGCGCAACACGCTGATCTACTTGGTGGGGGTTGTGCCCATTTTGGCTATTGTCCCCCTAGGGCTGGCAATTTTAGTCAACCAAAAACTGCGGGGGGTCCGCTGGTTTCGGGTGGCCTACTACACGCCTGTGGTGATTTCGATGGTGGTCGCCGGTATCGCCTGGCGCTGGCTCTATGCCGAAAATGGCCTGCTCAATCAGCTGCTACAAGCTGTCCTCCGCCAGCCCGAACCCCTACGCATCCCCTGGCTCACTAGCCCAGATCTGGCGCTGTTTAGTGTCATGGCCGTTACCGTCTGGAAAGGCTTGGGCTATTACATGGTGATTTATCTAGCAGGGCTCCAAGGCATTCCAGGGGAACTCTACGAAGCGGCCGCCATTGATGGTTCGGACCGTTGGCGAAAGCATTGGGACATCACATTGCCGCTCATGATGCCCTACGTCTTTCTGGTGTCAGTGATTTCTGCAATCGCAGCCACGAAGGTCTTCGAAGAGGTCTTTATCATGACCCAGGGCGGCCCCCGCAGTAGCTCTAAGACCGCCGTTTACTACGTCTATGAACAGGCCTTTCAAAACCTAGAAATGAGCTATGCCTGCACCATTGGCCTGAGCCTATTCCTGATTATCCTGACCTTATCACTGGTCCGACTGCGATTTACAGGCGATAACAACGCTCAAATGTTTTAACGCCGCTGCGCCAATGCTGCAGCTCTGATGCCGTATTAACCCAATACACCTCCATCGCACGCTGACCGCGCTAGGCCGACATCAACAGCTCACTTTCAAGCCTCACCGCATAAGTCTCAACGGCATCCACACCAGGCACCACCGCCACTAAATGATGAAGCTGCTGTAGCAGCTCCAGCGAAGGCAACACACCGCTCAAGACAATCACGCGACCGCGCTGGTTGACCTTGAGCATCTGGAGCAGGTGCGTATCAACGCTTTCACGCAAATAGGAACGAACTCGCTTGGCCAAACCGTAATAGTCATACTCACCGTTAAGGCCCACTCTTTCCGGTGGAATCCCCCTAAACCAAGGCGGTGACTGACCGTCCTCTAACCATCCTGAAGACTGACAATACCCCTCGCCCTGCCTTCCTTGCCTTACACTCACAGGAATCACCTCGACAGATTACGCTAACTGCTGTTTTGGTAGACAGCCGCTCACCCCTATCCAATATTCTGGACAGACGCCTTAAGTCAGGACATTTATCAAAAAATGTAAATTTGTTCCCGACTATTATGTAGTTCTTTTGTTTCTTATTAAAGATTCTATAAAAATACTGGGTGCAATTGCGTATATTCCGAAACGTTTTTTTGGAAAAATAGCGGACTGGCCCAAATAGCAGACATCCTTGCACCGTTGGCCGCGCTGCTAACCGCACACCAGGCATTGTAATGAGCTGCTCACATATCTGAAGCGGCTTTGTGACCCCCTCACGTCTTAAACGATGCCCCTTAACGATGCCCCTTAACGATGCTCAGAAGAAAGTACACTCATTAGATAGATTCTTCCATCTATCACCCGATCGCTCCGTAACAAGCGCAACGTTGACACGGTAAAGACATCACAAATGTGACGAGTCGCTAACCTGAGCCATTCGACAACATCCCCAAGCCTCAATCTGTAACCATTTAGTCCCAACCATTTAGTCCCGTGTGAGCAGAACAACGGCATAGGCAGATATGCCTTCTTCCCGTCCAGTCGGCCCTAACTTTTCATTGGTGGTGGCTTTAATGCCCACCTGATCGGCTGCCACACTTAACCGCTTCGCCAGCTGCTCACGCATTGCCGGGATATGGGGCTTAAGCTTGGGCCTTTCGGCAATGACTACACTGTCAACGTTGCCTAAGGTCCATCCTTGTGTCTGGACCAGTTGATAGACCTGGTCCAACAGCACCTGACTATCGGCACCTTTCCACTGCGGATCGCTAGGGGGAAAGTAATGACCGATATCCCCGAGACTCAACGCCCCCAGCATCGCGTCCATAATGGCGTGGGTCAGCACATCGGCATCGCTATGGCCCAGCAGCCCCAGAGAATGGGGAATATCAATGCCCCCGAGAATCAATGGCCGGTCAGGGACCAAGCGATGCATGTCGTAACCGTTGCCAATGCGGATGCCCATGGAAAGGAAGGAAAAACTTCTTTAAAGCTGACAGCCCCTCTAGTCTAGCGTTTGAAAGCCCCCTACCTGTCTCGCATCTGGGACCGTAGGACGATGCCATAGCCGCTAAAACGCAGTAACAAGTAACAAGATTATCCTGGCTCAGAGGCTGGGTCAGGGGCTGCCGCTTGGGCAGCTTGCCAAGCCTCGTATAGCGCTGGGCGACGGGCCTGGGTGCGAGCAATCTGCTGCGCTCTGCGCCAGCGTGCGATCTCACCATGGTCACCGGACCGCAGCACAGGTGGCACTGGCTGCCCCCTGAAGGTGTCAGGACGTGTGTAATGGGGGTAATCGAGCAGCCCATCCTCAAAGCTATCGTGAACCAAAGAGGCCACCTTGCCGACGGTTCCCGGCAACAGTCGAACCACCCCATTAATCAGCGTCAGGGCCGGAATATCTCCCGTGGTCAGCACAAAATCACCCAGAGACACCTCCTCAGTCACAACCGCAGTAATGCGCTCGTCAATGCCCTCATAATGACCGCAAATCAGCACCAGCTGAGCACATTGTGTCCAGTCGTGGAAGCGTCGCTGCGTCATGGGTCGCCCCTGGGGCGTCAACAAAATCACCTGCCGAGGCGCCAACACGGGCAGTGACTCGACCGCCTCGATCACCGGCGCAACTTTCATCACCATCCCAGCACCACCACCGTAGGGCTCATCGTCTACCTTCCGGTGCTTATCGTGGGTAAAGTCACGGGGATTTGTGACGTGGACCTGGGCAATGCCTTTATCCAGTGCTTTGCCAATTAACCCTGAGCGCAGCGGCGAAGTATAGAAGTCGGGAAAAAGGCTGATGACATCGAAGCGCATAGGTTATTTGGGCCATTCTGGATTGAGCTGTGCAAGGGTGTAGCGTCAGTCAGGCTATCAGACAAGGTGGCAACTAACGGGGCGACATTACCAGGCGACATTATGCCGTTGTTCGCCAATACTGCTACACCGAGCAGGACAGCTTGACTGGATAACCTAACGTAAACGGCGAAGTCCGCAGGATAAAGACCAAATAATCTTTCGACGACGAGCATTCCTCAAGTTTAGGACGCCCAGTGACCGGTGGCCGGTCAAAGTTGCGCTCCTGTAAATCCGCCGAAATGACCGCAGCAGTTAAGTCCCACCGTTTCACCTTGGTCCGGCGGACTAGACGGCGACCCCGTCTTATCTATAAAATCTGCGGGAATTCGCCATCTATCATGCAACAAGTTAAAACTATACGCGCTGTGGATCGAACGACACCCACTACAAATGCCTCCGTCCTAATTATTGGTGGCGCCGAAGATAAGGTTCACGGTCGCGAAATCTTACAGGCCTTTTTTGAGGCAGCGGGCGGGCGAGAAGCCCGGCTGGCGATTGTACCCTGCGCCTCACGAGAGCCGGCTATTATTTCTGAGCGCTACCGTCGCATCTTCAGCGACATGGGAGCCAGCCGCATTGAGATCCTCGATATTCGAGATCGCACCCAAGGGGAAGACCCCAGCTGGCAGCGTTACGTTGCTGAGAGCACCGGCGTATTTATGACCGGCGGCGACCAGGTACGCCTATGCGGCCTTATCGCCGATACCCCGCTGATTGCCCAAGTCCGGCAACAGGCCCAACTCGGACAGCTCACCTTAGCGGGTACCAGCGCAGGTGCTGCCGTGATGGGTGAGCACATGATCGCTGGGGGCGGCAGCGGCGAATCCCCCAATCGTTCTTTGGTCGACATGGCCACCGGGCTTGGCATCGTCCCTGAGCTGATTGTGGACCAGCACTTTCACAACCGAAATCGCATGGCTCGCCTCTTCAGCGCGGTTGCTATTCAGCCCGATCGCATCGGCATTGGCATTGACGAAGACACCTGCATTCGCATTTTCACAGACGGTCGTTTTCAGGTCATCGGCAAGGGTGCCGTCACCGTCGTAGACCCAAGCGAAGCCACTTACACAAACCAGCCAGACATTGGTCCTACCGCTCCATTGTGCCTGCACCACGTCAAGGTGCATCTGCTGGTTCACGGTGATCGATACGACATTAAGTATCGAAAGCTACTATCACCTGACGCTTAACTCTGTAATTTTGCCCAAGCGTCTCCCTCAAACTTGAGGAGATGATGGGCTTGGATTCATTCCGCAATGACGCCAGCAATGGCGCTACGGATTTCAAAGATTAATCGGCAACCTGACAAGTCATGAATTGCTCAAATTCTCCCTTTGGAGGATTGCATGACACCATCAGCGTTGCCTATGCTTAACGATTACAGCTGTTTTTCCCTTTTTTTGACCGCCCGATAGTTTATCCATCAGGCACATCAATAGAAAGGATTAACCGGTTCAAAGAAAAGATAGGACAGTTCGCTATCGGGTTCACTGTTCAGCCGTCACATTACCGCTTACTGCATGAGCCTTACGCATCGTAGCCCCGCATCTGCCACTCACACTCAGCGGTCAGTCCCTGCGATTCACGGTTAGGAAGTAAGGAATTACACACACTGATTAGAGTTGCCGACAACATGAAAATTCTGAAGACGCTGACGCTGAGAGGTCCGAACTATTGGAGCATCCGCCACACCCAGCTAATTGTCATTCGCCTCGATCTAGAGGAGCTTGAGGACCGCCCCTCCAACGAAATTCCAGACTTTTACGAGGGTCTTAAGGCGACACTACCGTCGCTGTATGACCATTTCTGCTCGCCAGGCCGCCACGGTGGATTCCTCGAGCGGGTACAGGAAGGCACCTACCTCGGTCATATCGTTGAGCACGTCGCCCTCGAACTACAAACGCTGGCAGGTATGCCCGTTGGCTTTGGCCGCACTCGGTCCACCGCTGAAGATGGCGTATACCAAGTCGTGTTCGAATACGAAAACGAGCAAGCCGGTCGCTATGCCGCCCGTGCCGCGGTTCGCCTATGCAGCAGTCTGGTGGAAACCGGCACCTACCCAAACACTGAACTCGATCAAGACCTGGCCGACCTACGGCGACTCCGGTTAGAAGCCTCCCTCGGGCCCAGTACTGAAACCATTCTGAAAGAGGCCGAAAATCGAGGTATTCCTTGGCGGTCTATCCCAGCCCGCGCCATGATCCAACTGGGTCACGGTGTCCACCAAAAGCGTATCCAGGCCACCCTGAGCAGTGGCACCAGTCTGCTGGGTGTCGAACTGGCCTGCGATAAAGAAGCCACCAAGCAAATCCTGGCAGATAATGGTGTACCCGTTCCTCGCGGTACCGTCATCGACTACCCCGACGAACTGGCGGACGCCATCGATGCAGTGGGCGGCTATCCCATTGTGATTAAGCCCCTGAACGGGAACCACGGACGGGGTATCACCCTCAATATCGAAGATTGGGACAGTGCAGAATCGGCCTACGAAGCTGCCCGTGACATCTCCCGCAGTGTGATTATCGAACGCTTTTACCAGGGTCGAGATCATCGCGTTCTGGTCATTAATGGCCATGTTGTGGCGGTATCTGAGCGGGTTCCAGCCCACGTTATCGGCGATGGGCACTCCACCGTTGAGGCCCTGATCGACCAAGCCAACCGCGATCCGCGTCGGGGTGAAGGCCACGATAATGTCCTGACCAAAATTGAAGTGGATCGCACGTCCTGGGAATTGCTAGAACAGCAGGGATACAATCTCGATTCGGTGGTTCCTGAGAGCGAGATCTGTTACCTGCGGGCCACCGCAAATCTCAGTACAGGTGGTATTGCCATCGACCGTACCGACGAAATCCATCCTTACAATGTGTGGCTGGCTCAGCGCATTGCCAAAATTATTGGCCTCGATATTGGCGGCATCGATGTCGTCACCGCTGATATCTCCCTGCCGTTGCGAGACATCGACGGAGTCGTCGTCGAAGTTAATGCAGCACCGGGGCTACGCATGCATTTTTCTCCCAGCGAGGGCATTGCCCGCAACGTGGCTGAACCGATCATCAACATGCTGTTTCCGCCCGGGTCACCCAGTCGCGTCCCGATTGTGTCGATTACAGGCACCAACGGCAAAACCACCACGACTAGGCTCACGGCCCACATTTTCAAACAAACTCAGAAAGTGGTGGGCTACACGACCACCGACGGCATTTACATTGGCGACTATTTAGCTGAACCCGGTGACACCACCGGGCCCCAAAGCGCCCAGGTGATTTTGCAGGACCCGACGGTGGAAGTGGCGGTCCTGGAAACGGCCCGTGGCGGTATTCTGCGCTCGGGACTGGCGTTTGAGACTTGTGATGTGGGCGTTGTCCTCAACGTTGCGGCAGATCACATGGGGCTGGGCGACATTAATACGCTGGAGCAAATGGCCCACCTCAAGAGCGTTGTGGCTGAAGCCGCTCGACCTAACGGCTACGCTGTTCTGAACGCTGACGATCCCCTAGTTGCCGCCATGGCGGACCGGGTTAAGGCCCAGATTGCTTACTTCTCCATGAACCCAGACAATGTGCTCGTCAAGCAGCACACTGAGGCCGGGGGGCTTGCTGCCGTCTATGAAAACGGCTATTTGACCATTCTCAAAGGCGACTGGATTTTGCGCATTGACACCGCGGAAAACTTACCGCTGACGATGGGAGGCCTGGCACCATTCATGATTGCCAATGCTCTCGCCGCTAGCCTGGCCGCCTTCAGTCAAGGCATTAGCATTGATCTAATTCGTCAGGCCTTGGTCAGCTTTGAGGCCTCTGCAGCCCAAACACCCGGACGCATGAATCTGTTTAACCTAGGCCGATATCATGCCCTGGTGGACTATGCCCACAACCCAGCCAGCTACAAGGCCCTATCAGAGTTCGTCAAGAATTGGCCGGGTCCCTGCCTAGGCGTTGTCGGTGCCCCTGGCGACCGCCGTAACGAGGATTTTCAGACTCTGGGTGAGCTCTCGGCAGACATGTTCGATCGGGTGATTATTAAAGAAGACGACGATCGGCGCGGACGGGCACCGGGCGAAGTCGCCGATGCGATCGCACAGGGCATCGAAGCGAGTCAGTCGAAATGTCTCCATGAACGCATCCTCGATGAGTCGACCGCCATCGAAACGGCCCTTGATCAGGCTCCCGATGCAGGGCTTGTGGTGATTCTGCCAGAGAGCGTTAGCCGAGCAATTCAACTGATTGAAAACCGAGGTCCATTGCCAACGATGGAAGCGGCTGCGCCCCTAAGTGAAGTCGCTTTACCCGTCAGCTAGCCTCGTCATATCGCCATCAAAGATCCC
>JBCBOC010000672.1:0-2797 GCA_039821475.1 Cyanobacteria bacterium J06632_22
ACGACGGCGGGCCACTTGGCTCCAGTACTGGGCACTTGAGCGCCAGGATTGTCCTAAGCGCTTGGCCCAACACGGTGCGCTGGGTTAAACCTGGAAGACAATACGCCTATTGGGCCATTTTCTGAGAAGCAACGTGGCCAGCGCTATAAATGTGCTCAGCGCCAGAAACTGAGCCGTGCAGTGCGACGCATGCCATCAGGACTCACGCGTGGTGGGGTTAAACCTTTTTCGACAGCTGAATGAGGTGCTTAATACCGGGCAGACTGAGTGTATTTTTGCTCTCGTCGGGATTAATCCAGCCCTTCTCGGTCAGTTTTTCCATGATTTTAACCACGTCGTCCTTGCCGACATCTGCGATCGCAGAAAGATCCTCAGCGGCGATGTTAAAAATTTCGGGGGCGCTACCTGTACCGTAGGCTTTGCCCAAGGCCTGTAACGTGTAGGCTAGCTTGACCGCTGGCGGCTTGTGACGCAGTTGGAAACGGCCATTGGTCTGTCGCAGGCGCTGGACCATCAGCTGCAGCATGCGATGGTGCAGTTGCGAGTCCTGAAACAGCGTTTCAATAAACTGATTGGCCGGGATGCTGACCAGCCTTACGGTCGATAGGGCAACCACATCCGTCGAGCGAGGCGATTCGTCTAAAATGGCCATCTCGCCAAAGAAATCACCCCGCCCTAAAACCGCTAGGGTAACGTAATCATCGCCGACTTCATGGCGTACCTTGACCCACCCTGAGGCGATGAAATACACCGCATTCCCCCAAGAGTCTTCCATCAATACGGTGCGACCTGAGGGGTAGTCCAACTCACTGGCAACGGCCAGGAGCTTCTCTAGGGTGCCTGGACTGGCAGCATTGAACAGCGGGAACCGCTCACTCAGCAGATCAGGCGACATAGACGTTTTCAGGGTAGAGGTAGACATGAATGAATCAATAATTAAGGCCCAAGCACCAGGGTCCCAAGGAATCGACAGGAGTTCAAAACGATGGATGAGCCCGGGCAATCTGCCGCGCAGCAGTAATCTTCATCGCCGCCAGATGGCCCAAGGCGATGGTTACCCCCAGTCTACCCAGGTGGTTTAGCTCAGGCACGGTTAACCCGTAAGTTCAAGTCCGTAAGCCTGGCGATATAAAGTTAGCTTAAAGGGCAGTGCGATCTCAGCAGCTGATTTTTGGCTTTTCTGAAGAACACTCAGAGATATTCTTTATTACGAACACGGAACTTTAAGGATTTTCCTCAGCTCGAACCCGCTGGACTGCTCGGCGAAGTTGGGGCATCAGGGCTTCAATGTAGTTGGGCCACCCTAAAATAACGGCCTGCTTATGGATGAGTGTATCGGCCTCTACTTGATGGGGCGCAAATCCAAACGGATTGCCCTCCAGATCGCAACAGGTCAGCCCTGCGGCCGCGGCCATAGCCAGCGGTCCCACGGTATCCCACAGTTTGACCCGACCATTGAGATAAATGTATAGCCCTGCCTTACCCTGAATGACCTCTAGCACCTTCAGGCCAAAGCTGCCCAGCGAGTAACACTGAACCGCCGGTAAACAATCGGCAATGGCGGCACCATAACGAGTCTGATCGCGATGTCCTAACAGCAACGGACAGTAGCTGTCAGAAGGGGGCATAGGACATTGGGGTCGCAGGGGCTCAGGGCGTCCCTGGCGCACCGACTGAAACAGCCCCCAATCAGGACCGCCCCAATACAGTGTCTCCCGCTCAGGGGCATACACCCAACCGGCTCGGGCCTGATAGCGCTCCAACAGCCCCACCATCACCGAATAGCCATCGCCTTTGTGAATAAATTCTTCGGTCCCGTCAATCGGGTCAATCAACCAAAGTCGCTCTGGACAAGCCTGAAAAGCACGGCAGGAGGCCTGGTTTTCTTCTGTGACTAAACCGTCAGCAGGAAATAGGGCACCGAACCCCGTCGCTAAATACCGATCCAGTTCCTGATCTACCGACGTGACATAGTCCTCGACCCCTTTTTCATACACGCCGAAATCCTTTTGGCTAGCCGCTTTGGCGCGTTGACCGGCCTGGGTCACCAGCGTACAAATTTGCTCGTTTTGATCGACCGTCAATGAATCCATAGGTGGGCTCGTCGCACTCAGCCCTTATCATCCCATTTCCGCGCCAGCCTTTATAACTCTCGCCACGTTGCTGAGACATTTCTGGCGCGCAAGTGCCGGGCAGCGTTTCCCGTCTCACACTAAAGTTTGTGGCAGCAACCATAATACCGCCTGGCAGGATAGATACGCCCTTTATCTGGGCAACGGAGCAGCGCAAGCTCGGAGCCTCAACGTCGATAACGCCCCCAAGCTACCGCTAGCAATAAACACAAAAAAGGCTGGTCGCGACGACCAGCCTTGCAAATAAGGGAGCGCAATTCTGCCTTACTGTAGGACCAGCTTCACGTTAGCGTTCTGTAGACCAGGGCGCTTAACCTCAGCCAGCGTCTTGTTAACCGCATACTTCTGGTTAATGGAGTTGATCAGCTCAGTCTGATTGTGCTTCTTCGCAACACCCCACAGGTCAGCGATGAGATCGAAGGAGCCATCAGCATTGCGAGACCAGCCCAGATCGTACTCACCTTCCAGAACAGCGATGATGTCAGCGCGAACGCGCTGGCCGTTGTAGCCACGCACATCAGCATCAGTCTTCACGTTGATGCCCAGGTCGCGCAGGGAAGAGGTCAGAACAGCGGCATCCGTGATTTTGGTGCGCAGCGTGCTGAAATGAGACATTTTGGTTTCCTCCAGTAGAGAAATTGAGAGACAACGAGGTTTATACGAGA
>JBCBOC010000270.1:0-5809 GCA_039821475.1 Cyanobacteria bacterium J06632_22
CCCAGCAGCTGTGCAGCAAATCGCCGACTCCATTGCCCAGGGGATTATCGAATACGTTCGATAGCCCGATCGCCATCTCTGTCCGGCGCTTTACCCCCTCGACAGCCGCTCAGGCCCACAAAGACAAATGTGAACAAGAGCCAACAGCTTAAACGGAATGACATCATGGTATTCGCTGTCGTAGGACTGCGGGCATTGCCTAAAATCAGGTTGCTATGGCGTATTTAAATTTGGACAACATTTTGGCTGTAATGCCGGACAGAGATGGCGATCGGGCTATCGAACGTATTCGATAATCCCCTGGGCAATGGAGTCGGCGATTTGCTGCACAGCTGCTGGGTTCCGGAAGCGAGCGGCATCGTCTCGTCCGGTGACAAAGCCGGTCTCCACTAGGACAGCGGGCATTGACGTATTGCGCAGGACATAGAATCGGGCTCGGCGGACGCCCCGATCAGCCATACTGACGTTCTGCAAAATACGATTGTGAATGGTCCGTGCTAAGGCCAGTCCAGACGAATAGTAATAGGTCTCTAAACCCTTGACCTCAGGGCGACTCAAGCTAATGGCATTGGCATGAATGCTGACAAATACCGTCGCATTGGCCCGTTCTGCCAGGTCCACTCGTCCCTGGAGGCTGACGGCGCGGTCATCGCTGCGGGTCATGATCACCTGGATGCCTTGGGCTTCGAGTTGGTCTTGAACCCGTCGTGAAATGGTGATGTTGATATCCTTCTCTCTCAGGCCACCGATGCCGATGGCGCCAGGGTCGCGCCCGCCATGTCCGGGGTCAATCATGACCACAATGCGGCCCTGCCGAGGCGGTAGCGGCGTTGGCGAGGGACTGGGAGATGGAGATGCGATCGCACCTTGCCCCTGAATCACCTGAACCGGCAAATCGGCAGCGGCCAGCCGTCGTCGCAGCTCCTCTGCTCGGGCTGATTCGCGAAATAACCCAGCTTGGATGACGGTGCGACCGTTAACGGTCGTGCGAAAGGCGCCCGGCTCCACAGCGTTAACTCGCGATCTCAGAATATTAGAGCTGCCCGGAACGATCACCTGATAAAACACATCACCGCTGGCGGGCGGTGCCGGCGATACTCGGCCCTGGGTTTGCACAATCTGGGCCGATAGATTGGCTTGAGACAGTTCACGCTGGAGTTCTTCTGCCCGACTGCGCTCATTAAAGCGTCCGGCTTGAATGACGGCTTGGCCGTTTACTGTTGTGCGGAAGGCGCCCGGTGCCACTGCCTGAGCCCGCCGCCGGAGCAATTCTGAGTTACCCGGGATGACCACCCGGTAGCTGACATCGGCATTGCCGGGTGTGCCGGGGGACGGCAAGGGTTGACCACTGCTCGGTGGCGAGGGCAGTGAAGGCCGGGGGATGGGAACAGGGCCGGGGGAAGGGCTGGGGCTGGGGCTTGGCGAAGGGCTGGGGCTTGCCCCCCCGGCATCGGCGATCACCTGGTCGAGGGACCGCTCCGTCTCGAGGTAAACATGGCCGAGGGTACGACCGTTGTACACTCGGCTCGACAGCTGCCAGCCAGGATTGAGCTCTAGCTTAATAAAGTCGTTGGCCACGCCATCACTGCGGCCAATCTCTAGGGTGGGCAGGTTTCGCTGCAGCGGACTGGGAACCGCCAGTAATGCCAGATAGCCATCGCGTTGCTGGACCTCTAACCGGTAGCGCGTGTCCTGGCCACCCATTCTCACGGAGTAACCGTTACTATCCGAGCTACGGCTGCATAGCCCTGTGAAGTCAAAGTTCCGCAGTAAGGGGTCTACGGTTGTAGGATTATCCCCGCGTTCTTCGTAGCAGCGTCGTACACTGCTGATTTGTTGAATAATCAGCAGATTGTAAAACTGCCCATCGCGAATGGGTTCGGCGACAGTAATCACGCGATCGCTGTCAATGGGACGAGACTCAAACTGCTGAGCCAGCGCTACATTCGGCTGGTTGAACCAAGCTGCAGCGGCCACTACGGCAAGGGTCGTGAGTTTACGTAAAGCTTGCATAGGGTGAATCTATGTGTGAGTTCATTTAAGAGTGGAGCGAAGCGTCCGTCTTGGGCCCCTGTCTAAACCGCGTTCAGGTTGAAACCGATAGCTGTCCCTGGAATACTCCTAAGTTTTGGACGTGCTCAAGGATTAACGCCCCTGTTTATGACCGTCTGGCACCAGTGTCTAGCATCCGTGTCTAGCATCTGTGTTTAACAGTTCGGGGGCAACTATCCGTATGGGACAGAAATGGCCATTGCGGCGTGGGTTCAGGCGTGTGAAGTCAGACCAAGGTCTATCAAGTTCCCTATGTACTTTTTCGGGGACAGGTTGCCCATTTAGCGGCAAACTATATCAGTTCGTCATCTGGCCCAAGGTCTGCCCACGTCACTCACAGCCGCTGATAGGGTGGCTGCTATTGGGTTTCACCCACTAGGCCGGTTTAGCAACAGGAACGCTAACCTGAACAGCGACAGCCTGGGTTGGCTATCGGACAACTTCGGAGAATGGGGCACCGCCTGAAGACTGCGACCGTGACAATCTTCAGAGTGTCAAAGTGAGCGAGGCCGTTAGGGAGACAGCAACCCGGCCCGTCACGTACAAACCCCGTATAAACTGATTCCCATCCAGTAGTTGAGCCGCGTGCCCGATGCAGTATGAGCTGGCGATAGTCCATCTCTCATCCCGTGATCCAGCCTTGGCCCGGCTGATTGCCGAGGTTGGCCCCTGTCGCTTAAACGAGGGCCAGCAAACGGGTGATTTGCTCTACTGTCTGACGCGTACGATTATCCATCAGCAACTGTCGATCAAAGCGGCGGCCAGTATTCACCGCCGCTTCATCCATCTGTTTGACGGGCAGCCTCCGACGCCATCTCAGCTTTTATCGACAACGGACGCACAGCTACGCGCTGTGGGCCTTTCTCGGTCTAAGGTCCGCTATGTGCGAGACCTGGCAGAAAAGCTCCCACACCTGCCGTCGCTCGACGCCTTGACGGCTATGAGCAACGATGAAATTGTCGCCCGGTTAACAACGGTCAAGGGCATTGGTCGTTGGTCCGTGCAGATGCTGCTGATTTTTCGGCTACATCGTTGGGATGTCTGGCCAAACGAAGACCTGGGGATACAAAACGGTCTGCAGCGGTTATATGGGCTAGATGTGCGGCCCGATAAAAAGCAAACGGATAGCCTCGGTAACCCATGGCAGCCCTATCGGTCGATTGCGGCCTGGTACCTATGGCGCAGCTTAGATATGGACCAGTGGGGCTAAGCCCGGTTACTTGTCGCCATAATAGAACGCAATTTCCTTGGCCTTGAGCCCTGGAAAATCAGCATCCTGGAGCATCTGCTCCAGTTCATCCTGGGAGAAGTGCTTGGCCCCGATGCGCACAATGCGAGAGCGCATGGTGTTGGTGACGCCGCTACGTTTGCGGCCGGCTTCCTTGCCCATGACCTGGTTGTACAGATCGAGCTTAGCTGGGGGAATTGGGCTACCGTCGAGGTCCTGACCTTTTGCGATCGCAACATCGACCGCATCAGCGCCTAATTTATCTGTATCTGCCATGTGCACTCCTGTGGTACAGCGTTTTCCTAAACCGGATTCAATTTTCCCACGTCTGTGACCGCTCTAATACCGGCGGACTCCGACGCGGGACCACAATGGCGTTCCCTATGGCATTGTGGGCATTGCTAAGGACCGGTCCCCGACGCTGAAAGCCTTTATTCGGTTGTTCTACGACACAGATGCAGGGAGCTGCCAATCCTTCAATTGCCATAGTTCCAAAATTTCGTACTAAGATAGTGCTACCCATCATCCCCTAGCTATCATGATTGACCTGTACTACTGGACAACGCCTAACGGTCACAAGATCACTATTTTCCTAGAAGAAGCCGAATTGCCTTACCAAATTCATCCCGTCAACATTGGTAAAGGGGATCAGTTTAATCCTGAGTTTCTCCAGTTTTCACCCAACAACAGGATTCCGGCCATTATTGATCGCAGCCCCAGTGACGGCGGCAATCCCATCAGCGTCTTTGAGTCTGGTGCGATTTTGCAGTACCTCGCAGAAAAAACAGGTCAATTCCTGTCGAGCGATATTCGGCCTAAAACGGTGGTCATGCAGTGGTTGTTTTGGCAGATGGGTGGCCTAGGCCCCATGTTGGGGCAAAATCATCACTTCTCCACCTACGCGCCCGAAAAGATTCCCTATGCGATTAACCGCTACGTTAAAGAGACGGCGCGTCTCTACGGTGTGCTAGATCAACAGCTTGAGGGACAGGCATTTGTCGCTGGAGAATACTCCATTGCAGATATGGCTATTTATCCTTGGATTGTGCCCCACCGCCGCCAGGGACAAAATCTAGATGATTTTCCCAATGTGCATCGCTGGTTTGAGGCGATGAAGTCTCGACCCGCCGTGGTGTCTGCCTACGAACGGGCTAAAGCTTTTAACAGCGAAAGTACCCTGTCGGAAGAGGCTAAAAAGATTCTCTTTCCTCAGTAAAAAAACGTCTCAGAAATGCTTTAGCGTGCTGTCAATGCTCGACGTTAGGGTCGGTAAGGAACGGCGAAATAGCGAATAATGAGATGGCGAAATAGTGTGATGACCGTCAAGGATGACAGACCCAACGCGATGCGCGAGGCACTATTTCGCCCATCTCAACCTGATTTCCAAGTCTTGATACTGAACTAAGTTAGGTCGCCTTAATCAAAGGTCAGACTCAGAGCGTTCAGCATTAGGAGATAGGAGGCAGAATACAGGAGGATTCTGACTGCTATCTTCTATCTCCTGATGACGTAGCCGATCCCATAAATAATTGAGCACACCTACTTAGCTCAGTACGATTCGCGAATCTCAGATCTAAGTTTCTGGCCTCATTTCTAGCCTTGACGCTACATCGTTTCAGGTCAATCTCAGGCCAATCCAAAAAAATCTGATAGAAACGCTATCCGGACGGCGGTCGTCCCCTATGCTAGATCAAATGTCGACCTGTTCACCGCCGTCCATGCACAGCTTCCTGCCAATTGCCTATTTTGAAGGGGCCTTTTGCCCATTTGAAGATGCCAATATTTCCATTGCGACCCATGCTTTGCATTACGGCACGGGCGCCTTTGGTGGCATGCGCGGTCTACCCAATCCGCAAAATCCGGATCAAGTATTGCTGTTCCGACTCGACCGCCATGCCCAGCGCCTCAGCGGCAGTGCGCGGTTTCTCAACTACGACCTGCCGGCTGACAAAATTGAGTCGGTGCTCGTGGACTTTGTTAAGAAGAATGCGCCGCGGGTCCCGTTTTACATCCGTCCTTTTGTCTATACGTCCGATCTCGGCATTGCGCCGCGATTGCACAAGGTAAGCAAGGATTTTTTCGTGTACGGTTTGGAATTGGGCGATTATTTATCCCCTGAGGGGGTCAGCTGTCGGGTGAGTTCCTGGTACCGTCAGGAAGATCGCAGTCTGCCGCTACGCGGCAAAATTAGCGGTGCTTACATCACCTCTTCCCTCGCTAAGACTGAGGCTGTTTCTTCAGGGTTTGATGAGGCTATCCTGATGAACTCTCAGGGAAAGGTCTCGGAAGCCTCGGGAATGAATGTCTTTATCGTGCGGCACGGGCGGATCATTACCCCTGGATATGAGCAAGATATTTTAGAAGGGATTACCCGCGATAGCGTACTTACGGTAGCTCGGGATTTGGGCATTGACGTGGTTGAACGCCCGATTGATAAAACTGAGCTGATGATTGCTGATGAGGTTTTTCTCAGCGGTACAGCTGCCAAGGTCACCCCCGTGCGCCAAATCGAGAACTATCAGCTACCGA
>JBCBOC010000320.1:0-5232 GCA_039821475.1 Cyanobacteria bacterium J06632_22
CTATATCTGTTAATCGATCGAATATTCTGACCATGGCTAAGCAAAAGGCACCTACAACGCTCCAGGCATCGTCAAATAAGGGAGTGAAAGGAGCGAAAACTGGAAAGTCGTCAGCTGTACACCCCAAGGTGGGCAAGGCTGCAAAGACCACGTCTAAAAAGCATAAAAATAAGGTTCAGTCCCATGGGGGGAATGGCTTAGACGACCTTAGTGCCGGGACTCAAGCCATTCGGCCGTCCTCCGGTAAGGGTAAAAAGCTGAGTAAAGCACTTTACGAGGCCGAGCTAGAGCGACTGCAGCTAGAGCTGGTGAAGCTGCAACAATGGGTGAAGAACGCGGGGCTGAAGGTGGTGGTGATCTTTGAAGGGCGAGATGCTGCCGGTAAGGGGGGCGTGATTCGACGCATTACCGATTGTCTTAACCCCCGAGGCTGTCGTGTCGTGGCTTTGGGGAAGCCCACCGAGCGGGAACGCACCCAATGGTACTTTCAGCGTTACGTGGCCCACTTGCCCGCAGCAGGTGAAATTGTTTTGTTTGACCGTAGCTGGTACAACCGAGCTGGGGTAGAACGAGTAATGGGCTTCTGCACCCATGCAGAGTACACCGAGTTTATTCGCACCTGTCCTGAATTTGAGCATATGCTCCAACGGTCAGGCATCATTCTCATTAAATACTGGTTCTCGGTGAGTGACGACGAGCAGGAACGGCGTTTTCAAGATCGTATTGATGACCCGGCTAAGCGCTGGAAACTCAGTCCCATGGACTTGGAGGCCCGTGCCCGTTGGGTAGAATATTCTAAGGCGAAGGACGATATGTTTGCCATGACCGATACGACGCGATCGCCCTGGTATGTGGTGGATGCGGACAGCAAAAAACGGGCGAGGCTCAACTGTATTAGCCATCTGCTCGATCAGATTCCCTACGAAGACCTGACCCCAGAGCCGATTGTATTGCCGAAGCGGCAGAAGGCAATTAGCTATGAGCGTCCGCCGATTGAGAACCAAACATTTGTGCCAGAACGGTATTAGTGGGCAGTCGCTGGCCTTGAAAGGGATGGCTAGCAGTGGTCAAGACCGATCGAGATACCGCTGCAGCTGGTCTGGCGGGATGCGATCGCACAGCCATACGCCATTGCTAGAGCGGTAGAAACAATGACCTTGGTGGTGCATCTCGAGGGCGGACACGGTTAATACCACGGGTTTGCCGTGGCGTGCCCCCACGCGCTGAGCGGTGGCAACATCGGCGGATAGGTGCACATGCTGTCGCTGCATCGGTAGCAGTCCCTCCTTCAGAATGGCCGTTAGCGTTTTCTCGGCAGTGCCGTGGTACAGCACGGTCGGCGGTTCAATGGGGTCAAGCTGCAGGTCAACCGTCACGCTGTGACCTTGGTTGGCTCGAATGCGAGTGCCGGTCTCGTCAATCGAGAAGCGCTGTTTTTCGTTAGTGGCCACGACTTGGCGCAGTTCCTCTCGGGTAAGGTCAAATCCTTTCGCTGTACTGGCTGATAGTAGTGCGGTGATGTCGACCCAGCCCCCTGGCGCCAGCGTCAGACCTAGCTTTTCGGGCTGATGTCGCAGGTGCAGGCTGAGGTACTTGCTGATTTGTTTGAGTCGTTTGTCTGTTGGGTTCATGGCTGAACCTACAGCGAAGTGCGATCGCATTTCGGGCAATGGACCCAGTACAGGATTATACTTGGGCGATCGCATCGGTTTTTGCCGCCATGACAAAATCGTTTTTATGCAACCCACCGATGGCATGGGTCCACCAAGTGACAGTGACCTTGCCCCACTCGGTCAACAGCGCTGGATGGTGTCCGGCGGTTTCTGCTGCATCGCCCACCTGTTGAGAGAAAGCCATTGCTGCTTGCCAGTCAGGAAACTTGAACGCTCGCTGGAGCTGCTTGATGCCCCGGTTTTCGATCACCTGCCATTTGGGAATGTCGGTCAGCAGGGTTTCGATTTCAGTGTCGTTGGCAGGGGGGAGGCCACCTTCGCAGGGGACGCACTTTTGCTCAGCAAGGTCGCTCATGTCACAGGTTAGAGTTGAGGGTGTCGCTTACAGTTTAAACCTTGATTTGTGGGAGCAGGCTGTGAAGTATTGTGCGATCGCAACGGACTATGACGGCACTCTGGCCACCGATGGCGTCGTCGCCGCCGACACCGTAGTGGCATTGAAACGCTACCAGGCCGCTGGCGGCAAGCTGATTATGGACACGGGCCGCGAGCTGACGGATTTGCAGCAAGCCTTTCCCGAGTTAGACCTGTTTGACGGGGTAGTGGTCGAAAATGGCGCAGTCTTCTACCATCCGCCAAGTGGTGAACTGCAGCTCTTGGGCGATCCATTCCCTGAAGAATTTGTAGCCACCCTCAAAGCCAAACAGGTGAGTCCGATCAATCCTGGTCATCGAATTGTCTCTACCTGGCAGCCCCACGGTTCTGTTGTTCAGCGAACAATAGAAGAGATGGACTTACAGGCCCGCATCATCATGAACAAAAAGGCGGTGATGGTGCTGCCTGCCGGGGTGACCAAAGCCACCGGATTGGCCGTAGCTTTGGAAAAGTTAGGTCTTGCTGCTGATACCGTCGCCGGGATTGGCGATGCTGAGAATGATCTAGATTTGTTAAAAGCCTGTGGTCTAGGGGTGGCGGTGGCGAATGCACTGCCCGTTGTGACAGAAACGGCGGATTGGGTGATGACGCAGTCGCGAGGTGCGGGTGTGGTGGAACTCATCGATCGCCTGCTGGCTTAAAACTTGAATGCTAAGTCCTCGTAGGGTGGCTATCGTGGCTATTCCGGTGAAGCGTAATGTTGTTGATGTGGCAATGTGTTTTTAGCGTTGGCCACTTTGTTTGAGCCTCCGAGTGGCTATCCCCTAATCAGGGAGCACTCCCTGATTAGGGGATAGCCCAACCTATGTGCAGATTGCCATATCTGTCCGCTGCCCTAACAGTAGACACAAACTGTGAAACCAGGTATTGATGAGGTTATGGCTACACTTAAAATCACAAAATAACAAATCTAGGGTTAGTGAGATGCCTATGAAAATCTACAGTGTGACAGCAATAATTCATGCCAGCCCTGCCGTTATCTGGTCATTACTTACCGATAGCCGTCGCTATCCCGAATGGAACACCACTGTTAATAGGATCGAAGGCACGATTGCTCTAGGAGAACAGATTAAGGTGTACGCCAAAATCAGTCCAGATCGAGCCTTTCCTGTCAAAGTAACAGCCTTCGAGTCAGAGCAAGCAATGATCTGGCAAAGTGGTATGCCATTGGGCCTGTTTAAGGGCGTGAGAACTTACCGCCTGACACCTGAGGCAAACAACAATGGCGGCCCTGTTGAGTTTCACATGAGTGAGGTGTTTAGTGGGCTGTTATCCCCGCTGATTCTTCCGTCTATTCCAGACTTGACCGAGCCGTTTGAAGCGTTTGCGGCTTGCCTTAAGGCGAAGGCTGAAGGTGTTTAGTCACGGTAGATGAACCGTTTGGTCGCTTTGTGTTAATGACAATTCAAAAACAAAAGGGTGGGCACTGCCCACCCTACGGAATGTCGGGTTAACCGATGGATGTTCGCTTAGCCGACCATTTCTTTGACTTTAGCCATGATGCCGTCGGGGTCAATGCCCTGGTGGGGGAACTGCTCCCACAGACCGCCGCCGCCTTCTTCGTGAGTGGCGATGTAGCCATACTTGGGTGTCAGGCCACGCTCTAGCAGCCAGGAGCCCATGCGGCTACCCAGGCCTGTGCGACGGTTGAAGTCTTCTACCACCAGCACCATAGGAGACGCGCCAATCTTGGCCAGGGTAGCTTCGTCGACCTTGTTCAGGCTGGCCTTGTTAATCAGACCGACATCGACACCTGCTTGCTTTAGGCGCTCAACGGCGTCTAGCGCACGGTACAGGGCTGCGCCAAAGGCTACGACATAACCGGCAGTGCCTTCGCGCACTACGTCGTCTTTGCCAGGCTCAAAGGTGTAGTCGCCAGCAAAGAATTCGTTGCCGTCGGCGTCGAGGATCATCGGCACCTTGGAACGGGTGGAGAAGATGAAGCGCAGACCTTCATCGCCAAAGACACGCTTGACGCAAGCCCGCATCTGGTTGGCATCAGCGGGGAAGTAGAGGCTGGTGGGATAGCCGTCGTCCAGACCATTGTCGGCAAACATGTTGTTGATACCGAAGTGGCAGGTGTTGTCGGCCATGTCGTCGATGCCTGCATGGCTGAAGTGGCACAGCAGGTTGGAGTAGTTCAACCGGGCCATGGTGATCTCAGAAATACACATTTCTAAGAAGGCACTGAAGGTTGCAAAGACGCCCTGCTTGCCCTTCTCCATGCCGAAGCCTGCCGCCGCAGACAGGTTGCCGCGCTCTTGAATGCCGCCACTGATAAAGATTTCAGGGGTAGCTTCGCGGATTTGCTTGAGGCCGCAGGAGCCCTCTAGGTCGCTGTCAACCACAAGAACGCTGTTCTTGCGCTCCATTTCATCCATGCCCGTGAGGATTTCGGCCATGGCTTCGCCGAAGACGTTGCGGTTAGAGCCAACCTTGTCGGAGACGCCGAGGAACTTGTACTCATTCTTAGGCTTAGCGGTGTTACGCAGAATGTCTGCGGCTTCGGGGTGCCCCTTGGACTCTAGATAGGTAATAGCAGCCGGGACGGAAATCACGTCGTGGCCGTGGTTGGAGCCCTCTAGTCCGTCGATGCCGGGGCACATGGGGCGCTTCAGGATGACGGCAACGGGGCCGGGAGTGTTGATGGCTTCGCAGATGTTGCTGTAGAGCGCGTCGATATCTTCGCCGTCGCACTCTAGAACTTTGAGGCCGTGGCCTGCCAGGGTTTGCTTGACGCTGTAGCCGCCCAGGTATTTGGAGGGGTTACCGGCGATGGTGACGTCGTTATCGTCGATCAGCAGCTTGACGTTAATGTGCTGGGCTACAGACAGACGGGCGGCTTCCGCATCGTTGCCTTCTTGCTGGGAGCCGTCGGAGCCGAGGCAGAAGACGGTTTTGCCAGGGTTAGCCAGAGCCACGCCGTTGACGTAGGGCCACATGTGGCCGAGACGACCGGAGCTGAACTTGACGCCGGGGGTGAGGCCTAGCTCGGGGTGCCCCGGTAGTTTGGAGCCAGCGGCGCGGTACAGCATCAGCTGCTCAGCAGGCATAGCGCCGTCTAGCACAGACATCAGGTACTGGGTGCCGACGCGGTGACCCGCTTCGTCAAAGAAGGTGGGGA
>JBCBOC010000595.1:0-3255 GCA_039821475.1 Cyanobacteria bacterium J06632_22
ATGCCGGGCATCATCACATCTAGCAGAATTAGATCTGGGGTTGCATACTCGGTTTGCTCTAGGGCAGTCTCTCCATCGGTAGCCACCAGTGTGATCCACCCCTGATCCCGAATAGACTCGCCCCTAACCATGAAACGCGCAATAATAGACAGTTACCTTCAGAGTTCCCGATGATGGTATTTCCTCTAGCCCGGGAATCTACGGCATTTCGTTGCTGTAACGATTACCTATCGTCATACGGCAGTACTGCTAGCGCATGTGACATGGGCATTGACTGCCGGTTGTGCAGTGTTAACGGCAACGAGTTCAATCTGTCCGGTTGCATTCGTTTGCCAGGTGGTCGCCTCGGTGAGTGACGTGGTCATCGGTGCATGGCCTGCTGGTGCCGTAGAGACTGTCGAGGATGGGGAAAAGATGCGGGTGTCTGCCCAGGTCTGCTCTTGCCCCACACTGATGGTGGGATCGGTCGGGAGTCCACCCCGTCCCGTTGCGATGAACTCGTTACCGTCGCCGGATGCGCACCCCTGAGCGACTTGGTCGCTACCATCGGCCAAGCCTTCGGGCAGCTCAACCAGGCTAGTCCCAGGGTCAACGCCGAAGTTATTGATATCAACGGTGCCGCTGATGCCAAACTCAGAGCTGGCGGTAATATCATTCTCCGGCGTGAGCTGGTCGCGAAAGGCTAAGCCAAAGATACCTTGGGTCGTGATATTAATTTGACCGCCAGTTCCAAAAACAGCATTGGCAATTATGTCACTGTTTTCGAAGCCAGCTAAAATAGGCGAGTTAAGCGTAATGTTGCCACCTGAAGCAGTTCCCGTGGCGTTGGTAGAAATTTGGCTGCCGCGCCGTAACAAAATCAGATTGGCATTGATGCCAATGTTTCCCTGTTGACCAGAACTTACGTTTGCTTCGATAGAACCCTCCTGATTTAAATAAACAGAATTGGCATTAATGCTCACATTACCGGCTTCGCCATTGCCAACAGCGCTCACGGTCACCGTTGCTCCTGACTGAATCCGTAAGGCATCTGTATTGACGGTCAGTTGTCCGCCGTTGCCAATGGCACCGGGCTCAACACTGGCCACTAAGGCGCTACTCACAGTTGCTGCTCCGACGTTGACCGTCCCTTCTACATCAATGCTTTGGGCATTAATGGTTAAATCACCCGCATTGCCGACGCCAAAGGTGGATGCGTTGATTTGTGCACTACCAGCAACCCGTAATCGATTGGCGTTAATTAGCAGGTTGCCGCCATTACCCAATCCATTGGTCCGGACGGTTGATGCAATTTGGCTACTAAAAAAGTTATTAACTGAACGCCCTGCAACCTCTAGATCTGTTGTGTTAACCATAATGTTGCCAGCTTCGCCAAATCCCCCTGTGGATGCTGTGAGCTGAGCCCCTGACAGGACTTTCAGATTGTCTGAAATCAGATTGATATCACCGCCATTGCCCGTAACGTTTGAGTTTACAACGGTAAGAATCCCTGATGGTCGGAGTCCAGTGCTATCAATTCCTTGAAATAGAGCGTCGTTGGCTCGGATCAGGATATCGCCTGCGTTACCTGACCCTACGGTCGATAGGGCAGAGGCTGTAATCCTTGCCCCATCTAGGCTACGTAACCGTTGGGTGTTAATCGTAATATTGCCGCCGTTCCCGCTCCCGCCAGGTTGAACATCTGCATAAATGCCCGAGAGAAAGGTGCCAGCATCGCCCTGGAGCTCGATGTCGCGAGCGGTGATATCAATATCCCCGGCATCTCCTGCACCAAAGGTACTCGCACTGATTTGGGCCCCGGCTGCCAGCGATAGGCAATCGGTTTGTAGTTGTAGCAAGCCACCCTGACCCGTTGCACCGGACGAGACGCCAACGGTGATGGTGGACACGGATCCAGCGGGAGAAACCCCCGAGAGATTGATCTGGTTCGCGCGAATGATGGTGTTGCCTGAATTACCTGCTGCTCCGGTGACGCTTCCCAGCACAGCTCCACCTGAGACAGTCAGGGTGCTAGCCGAGATGTCCACGTCCCCACCCCTACCGGTGGCGCTGCCTTGCACAGAAGACACGATGGAACTTCTCGCTCCACTGGTAGAGACTCCCATGACTGAAACCGTGTCTGCATGGATGCGGACGGTTCCTGCTGAGGCTGTCCCGATCGATAGGGTTGAGATTTCACCGCCATTGGCAACATTTAATGTACCTGTATTGATCGAGAGATCTTCCCCTGCACCCGTTGATAGGGTTGCGGTTAAGATTCGGCTGGGCGTGAGCCCGGATGGGGATGCCCCTAAGATATCGATTTGTTCCGTAACATTAATCTCCATGGCACCCGCTGGGTCTGCTCCGCCCGCGATTGTGCGTAACGTCGAACCCTCTTGGATAGATAAGCGGCGAGCCTGAGTCTGTAGGCTACCAAAGCTGCTCACAACAGCCTCTTGGCTCAGTGTAATATCATTAAAGCCTGAGGCATTGTCATAATTTAGCTGCCAGCCATTGGCTGTATCTTGGAGGCCAACAAAGCTGCTGGGCATAACGCTACCCAGAGAGAGGCGGCTATCAGCGAGATAGGCTTGGCCACCCTCAAAAGCGATGCCGCCCCCAACCATTGCAAGGTTAATGTTAGGGTCATCTATGATCAGCCCACTACCGCCGAGGGAACCGGCTTGATTAATAATAGGCTCAGCTTGTATGCCAAACTGTAGTCCGATGGGTGTATTGATGGTCAGTAGCGGTGGTGTTTGGGCATTGCTACTGCTAAAAGAGAATCCATTTTCAAATTCCCAGCTGTCTGCAGTGGTGGTAAAGAAAGACCCATCGAGTGCGAGCTGAGCATTGGGGCCAAAGGTAATACCATTGGGATTGAGCAAAAAAAGATTTGCACTTCCTCGTGTTGCGATAATACCGTCGATGAACGATAGTGAGGTCCCGGTGACCCGAGTGATAATGTTCTCTATGGTGGGATCGTGCTCAAAAAAGGCCAGCCCATTAGTCGGTACTGAGAATGTGTCGAAGCTATGGAAAAGATTATTCCCGGCCGTTTGGCCAGCGTCGATATAAAAAATACCACCGGGATAACTCCCACTGGTTAAGGGGGTAACTTGCGTCCCGACGCTACCGTCTGCTGTGATTTGGGCCAAGCAGGGTTGTGTGGTCCCCAAGATGGCACAGCTCAAGAGGCAGTATCTTTTGTGGGAGCGTAGCTTAGAAAAACTGTTGAAGAAACTTGCACCCATCGCTAGCTCAGTGTTCTAC
>JBCBOC010000425.1:0-4399 GCA_039821475.1 Cyanobacteria bacterium J06632_22
GCCCAACACGATGTGCTGGGTTAACCCTGGAAGAAAATACGCCTATTGGGCCATTGTCTTAGAAGCAAAGTGGCGAGAGCTATACTAGCTAACCGTCAATGCGGCGGCCCAATGCAGCAGAACAGTGCCGCTGCATTGGGCCGCAACGGAGCTTCCGATTACTACCGCTGACTAGAGCAGCCACTTCACCGGGCTGACTCGGGGTTTACTTAATAAACAGCATCTCCTGGTAGGTGGGTAGGGGCCAGAAGCTATCGGCAATTTCACCCTCCAGGCTATCGGAGTAGCTGCGCACATCGTCCATCAGCGGCCGCAGGGTGCTGGCACAGTAGGTCATCTTCTCCTCGGTGGAGGCAAAGTCATGCTTGTCGAGGGCTGCGCTCAACTTGGCGGTTGAGGCCATCATTGCATTGGTTAAGTCAGCGATGGTCTGAGCACTCTCCTTGTCAAAGGTGACGCCCAGATTCGACAGGCTGGCAATGGTCGATGACAGCTTAGACAGATACTCGACGGCGGCAGGATAGATCATCGTTTTAGCCATGTCGATCACCAGCTTGGATTCGACCTCAATGGAGAGAATGTACTGCTCAGCGTAGACCTCGAACCGGCTCTCTAACTCGACCGGCGTCAGGACGCCGGTTTTCTCAAAGAGGTCTTCAATCGACTCATCCTTAAGCACCGGCAATGCATCCGCAGTCGTGGGTAAGTTCGCCAACCCACGCTCCTCGACTGCCATCTTGTGCCATTCGGCAGAGTAGCCGTTACCGCCAAAGACCACAGCCCCGTGTTCTTCCATCACTTCTTTGAGGACGGTGAGAACAGCAGTATCGAGGGCTGCACCGTTGCTGAGTTCGCTCTCCAGGCGATTGCCAACCCACTCTAGGGAGTCAGCCAGCATCGTGTTCAACACAATCAGCGGTCCAGCGACGGACTGACTAGAACCCACTGCCCTGAACTCAAACCGATTACCTGTGAACGCAAAGGGAGAGGTGCGGTTGCGATCGCCCGCATCCTTGACCAGGTTGGGGAGCACATTCACCCCTAAATCCATCACGCCCTTTTGCTTTGAAGCTTCGAGGCTGCCAGTTTTGATCTGATCAAAGACCTCTTCGAGTTGGGTGCCCAGATAAACCGACATAATCGCTGGGGGCGCTTCGTTGGCACCCAGGCGATGGTCATTGCTGGCCGTTGCGATCGCAGCCCGCATCAGCGGCCCATACTTATGCACCCCTCGGATGACAGCACCGCAGAACACTAAAAACTGAACGTTATCGTGGGGCGAATCCCCGGGATCCAGCAGATTGCCCTGGGTGGCATTCCCCACCGACCAATTCACGTGCTTACCCGAACCGTTAATACCGGCAAAGGGCTTCTCGTGCAGCAAACAAACAAAACCATGCTTTTTAGCGGTATGGCGCAGCACCGTCATAATCATCTGCTGGTGATCGCTGGCCACGTTGGCAGCCTCGAAATAGGGCGCAATCTCAAACTGTCCAGGTGCCACTTCGTTATGCCGGGTCTTAGCCGGAATCCCTAACTTATACAGGGTCTCTTCAACATCCTGCATAAAGACCTGTACGCGCTCGGGAATGGCTCCAAAGTAGTGGTCATCAAATTCTTGGCCCTTGGCAGGTGCTTTGCCAAACAGGGTCCGACCGGCCAGCAGCAGATCAGGGCGCTGGGTGGCAAAGTGCGTATCAACTAAAAAATACTCCTGTTCTGCGCCACAGCTTGAGTTGACCGGCGCCACTGCTTCGTTCCCCAGCAGCTTCAGCACCTTATTCGCCGACTTGTTCATGGCTGCAATCGAGCGCAACAGCGGCACTTTTTTATCCAGCGCCTCGCCCGTCCAGGACACAAACACCGTTGGAATACACAGGGTTGCCCCGTTATCAGTCTCCATGACATAGGCCGGACTGGTCACATCCCAGGCCGTATATCCCCGCGCTTCAAAGGTGTCGCGAATGCCACCGTTGGGAAAGGACGATCCATCCGGTTCGCCCTGGGCTAGCACCTTACCGGAGAACTCAGAGATCACGCTGCCATCGCTCTGGGGCGCAATAAACCCATCATGCTTTTCCGCCGTCAGGTTAGTCATCGGGTAGAAAACGTGGGCGTAGTAGAGCGCGCCCTTAGCCATGGCCCAGTCCCGCATCGCAGCAGCAACGGCATCGGCAATGGAAGGGTCTAGCTTTTCTCCTGTGACAATGGTCTTCTTGATGGACTTAAACACCGCCTTAGGCAAACTGGCCTGCATTTGCGCCAGATCAAAAACATTTTCTGCCCAAATCGCCTCGAGTCCCGCCGGTGATTTGGGTGGTAGCGGTTCACGGGTAAGAATCTGTTGTACAGCTTGAAGCCGACCGATATTTCCACTCATAAGATAGTTGTCCTTTGGGAGCCAGTTGCTAAAGCCTACGCAAATGGGCACTGCAAAGAAGACAGGACGGATACAAAACCTGAAAATATCTAAAAAGTTTGGTAGTGCCGTCGCAAAGCTTAGTCAAAGCCTTCAACTGCGTCGCAGAACTCCCCCGATAGCCGTGTCTTTGTTTGGGGGGTGGGGTTTGTAGGTGACGGCGGCCACGTGGCGACCAGACCAGAACTTGAGCGCCAGAGATGGCCTATGCAAAGTGGCGGTGACGATAAGTTGTGGCCGTAAGTAAATCAAGGCCTGATTCCTCGACTCCGTTACGCCTTCGGAGTCGCTTTGCGAACGGAATGACATGCTGCTGAATAATTAAGGCTATCTACTGATCAACGGGCTCAGCGACAGAAACTAACCTTAGCCACGCGGCGAATGCCATAACAAAAAAACAGACACCACCGAAAACCACAGTCTAATCCTGTGGTTTCAGTCATGCCTGAGGTACTGAGTAATTCACTTCAAGCGCAAAACTTGAATAGAGGAATGCTAGGTCTGGTCTCTCTAAACAGCTGTACCTGTGGCTACAGAATGCAGCGTGGGCCGCTGACGTCAACCCAATTCATAACTGCAAATTGTTAAGCAGCGTTTCAACACGGTCGATTTGATCCACGCTGAAACCGGCTTGGGTGAGATGCGCTAAAAACCCTGCGTTGCGATATCGTCCATCCAGATTGATCGCTTGCCGGTAGGCCGTGATCGCCGCCGGGGTATCTCGGTTACGCCAGTGGGCCAGCGCCAAGGCAACCCACGGATGGGGGTTGTGGGGTTCCAACGCAGTGGCACGAGCGGCCATGGCAATGGCCTGGTCATAGTCCTGGCGTCGTTCGTAGGCTAGAGAAAGATTGTAGTAAGCGATTTCGTTGTCAGGCTTGAGCTCGGCAGCACGGGTATGAGTTGCAACCGCTTGGTCTAACTCCCCGCTCACCAGATAGACAATCCCCAGGGCATTGAGGGCAGGGACGTGGTTCGGATCGAGCGCTAGGGCGGTTTCGAGGACCGTGGCCGCCTCAGGGCGCTGGTTGTGTAGGTGCAGTGTCCAGCCCAAGATCACGTAGGTCGACAGCTGGGTTGGGTCCAGGGCTAAGGATTGCCGGAGAGTTGAGATCGCACCATCAAAATCCCCGGTATTCCGATACGCCAAGCCTTGACCTCGAAGGGTTTGTGCCGCCTTCGCCGCGGTCGGCAACACAATGGGTTCGATGGCGTTGACCTCGGGTAAAACAGTTTGGAGCGGCTGAACCGCGCCGGTCTTAGCACACCCAACACAGAGAGAGATAACGATTAGGTTCCACCCCCTCATCCCCTGACCTCCCAACTCGCCCAGCGCGCTTACCCCATCAATCCAAATTCCGCCCCGTTAGCTCCACAAAAATGTCCTCTAGGTTGGACGGGCGCGTCATCATGCCGGTTTTGTCGGTCTGGCTATCCAGATACTCGTTCGCCTCCTGCAGCGTCGGAAAGAATAGATAATCCCAGCGGTCACCATTTTGTTTCATCACTAGGCCTTCGCCGTGGCGTTCACGCAGTTCCGCCAGGCTCCCCGATTCGATCAGACGACCCTGATCGAGAATGCCAATGCGATCGCACAGATACTCCACCTCTTCCATGTAGTGGGTCGTCAGCAGCATGGTCATGCCCTGATTTTTGTTGAGATCGCGAATAATCTCCCACAGTCGCCGCCGCGTCTGGGGATCCAATCCCACCGTCGGCTCATCCAAAAACAAAATCTTAGGCTGATGCAGCAGAGCCCGGGCAATTTGCAAGCGACGCTTCATGCCCCCGGACAGTACTTTGGCCTTATCGGTTTTGCGATCGGCCAGCTGGACATACTCCAGCCAGCGGTCAATCTCCTTTTGACGCCGCGGATTGGGAATGTCCAGCTGGCCGATCGCAAAACCGATAAGTCCAAAGAACTGTCCGGGGGCAGGAAGCGTCGCTTGCAAAATGCCCGGGCTCTGCTCCAACAGCCTA
>JBCBOC010000384.1:0-4699 GCA_039821475.1 Cyanobacteria bacterium J06632_22
ACCAACGCATCGGCACGCTTACCCGTCATCTGAATGGATCGCAGGTCCATCAGTACCAGATGGTTGTCGGTGCCGATGCGTTGGTGAGTGAAATTAACATCACGGCCAACAAGAACACCGTTCCGTTTGACCCTGAGTCACCCTTCGTGACCAGCGGGCTTCGACTCGGTTCTCCAGCCATGACCACCCGAGGCATGGGGACTGCTGAATTTGTCGAAATTGCCGACATCATAGCCGATCGGTTGTTGAGCCCGGATGACAGCACCGTTGAAACAAACTGCCGCCGCCGGGTGGCTGACCTATGTGGTCGTTTCCCGCTGTACCCACATCTGAGCGTGGGCGTTCCGGCGCTCGTCTAAAGATTTGGGTGTAGCACTCTGGGTTGATGGCGCTAGTCGTCAACTGACATTCCAGCCCCGATAGAGCTTGCGGATTATACTGTCATCGGCAGCATAACCCGTTGACTTAACCGGGGCTTCTTGCTATTTATGCTGACGGGGACCCCCTGTTTCCGTAGGACTGTACGTTGATGTGGCACGAATGGCTCGGCTCCTTTTTCGTCCCTTCACCTAATCTAGGCTGAGGCTATGCCGTTTCAGATTTATCCACTCGTTGCCTTTGTGCTGTCGGCCATTGTGGTCCTGCTGCTAACGCCGATCGTTAAGCAAGCGGGATTGAGCAGTGGTCGGGTTGATATGCCAGGTGGCCGCAAGGTACACAAGGCCCCTATGGTGCGTCTCGGCGGGGTATCTATTTTCTTTGGGGTGGTGATTGCGCTAATCACCGTATGGAGCCTGGGCGGTTTTTTAGATGCGACGGGCGGCCCGCTAGATCCAGTCAAAGAATATGAAATTTGGGGCGTGACGCTGGGTGGCTTAGCCTTCTTCCTGATTGGCCTCATGGATGATTTGTTTGGCTTGTCGGCCATCAGTCGTTTGATCATGCAGTCCATTGTGGCCGCCTTGGCCTGGAAAGTAGGCGTTGACATTACTTTTGTGTCGATTCCAGGGCTAGACCTGATTTGGCCGGGGGCTGATATTGTTCAGTTGGCCGACTGGCTGAGTTTGCCGGTGACGGTGGTTTGGCTCGTGGGTATGGCCAATGCCATTAACTGGATTGACGGGCTAGATGGTCTGGCTGCTGGCGTTTCTGGGATTGCCGCTCTAGTAATGATGGTGGTGGCACTGTTTATGGATCAGCCCGCGGCGGCCCTCGTGGCGGCGGCCCTGGCCGGTGGGTGCTTAGGGTTTTTGCGCTATAACTTCAACCCGGCTCAAATTTTTATGGGTGACGGTGGGGCCTACTTCATGGGCTTTACCCTGGCGGGGGTTGGGGTGATTGGGCTAGTGAAAAGCGTCACCACTGCGGCCGTTCTCTTGCCCTATCTGATTTTGGCGGTGCCCATTATAGATATGTCTGCGGTTATCTTGGCGCGAATTAGCCGAGGACTGTCGCCGTTTGTTGCTGACAAGCGGCACCTGCACCATCGCCTGTTAAACGCAGGATTATCCCATCGCTTTACAGTGCTGTTTATCTACGCCCTAACGCTATGGGTGGGCAGCCTGGCCTTAGCTTTCTCGGGGATGCCTAGCGGTTTGGCCTACGCCCTCGGTGCGTCAGCGTTGCTCAGCTACACCGGTTGGAAAGCGCGACACCAGGCAAGATAGTGCATTGATGCTGCACTAGGTTTGCAACCATATCATCTGTTAATAGGGGTAAGCATAGGGCTCTAGTAGGTCTATTGCTTTATATAAATAAAACGTGTTGGTGACGGTTCCCTGGCGGGTCGTAGAGAGGGTGCCGAGGGGGCTGAACTGTGAGAAGTAGGGCCGAAAGGTATCGGTGATGTCAGGACGGTGGTGGCGTTCGGTGGTCAGGTAAATGGCGTTGCTGCCCATATAGTCGGCGGGGTTGAACCATTGGGCAAAGCCGCGGGGGTCTTGCGTTAAGGCCGTCACGGGCGCATCAGAGATACCTTGGATCGCCATGCCGATGTATCCCCCCAGAAAGAACTCATTGGTAAAGATAAAGTCAGCCTCGGTTAGGGCTTGGGCTAATGCTGGATGTTCCCGTAGGGTTTGGTTCAGCTGGACGGTGTCGATCAGTTCATTTATAGGGTCCTGCGAGGGGGGGATAAAGCCCCCTAAAGGTGCGTAGGGACTGCCTTTTTGGAATAGACCTAGGGTGACGTGCAAAAAGGCAATAGTGAATAGGGTGGCAATGATCCAGCCTGATAGGCGGAGCCAGCGACGGACTCCCTGTTGAGGCCAGTGGGCGGCATAGTATCCCAGTAGCGGTGTCAGCCACCAGAGCCCTGGCGCTGGCCAGGCTGGAAAGATATGTTTGACGCCGCCGAGGAGCGTGAATCCGACAGCAATGGGCAAGCCCAGCCACAGCAATAGGGCTTGGCGCGATAGCGTGGCTTTAGATGGCGCCGGTGACCTGTGAGGGCGGGGCCAACGTTTGATAGCCCCGAGTTTGGAGGGCAGGGCTTGCCAGGCGGCCTTAAGGCTGATCCACCACATCGGCAAGCCGAGGGTGGGAAACAGGTAAGCGAGCCCTACCGCCCATACGCCCAACAGCTGTAGCAGGCTAAACCGAGTGCTGCTGTCACTTTCGAAGCGGATGCCTAAATGAAACTGAAATGAGATCCAATCGGTTTGGAGGCCCCACCACCACAGTGGAAACAGCGTGAGTCCAAACAGCACGCAGCTCAATACCAGCCAGGGGCTGACTAGCGCTCGTCGATGGCTGGGGCTGGTCAGGCAAAACATCACCAGTCCTAGCCCCAGTAAAAATCCGTGATACTTACTGATGCAAGCCAGGCCTAGGGTACAGCCGATCAGCGCGATACGGTAGGTGGGGCGATAGGTTGGGGCGGCGGTTAGGGAGCCATCTTCGCCGGCCGCAGGGAAAAATTCACGGCTGGCCCAAAAGACTGTGAGCGTGCCGAAAAAAATTAAGCCGCTGTCGGGGGCTGTGAGGATGCCAAAGGCCAGGAAAAATAGGGGCGTGAGAGTTGCGATCGTAAGCGTTAGCCGTGCAGCCCGTCGTCCCCACAGGTGCCTGGCCGTTGCGTATAGCAGCACCAGACTACCCGTAAATAGCCCTAGGGTTCCGAGTCGAATGGTGAACTGAGACACCATACCTGTGAGCCACGGTCCAATCCCTGTTGTTAGCGCTACCATCACCGGGTGATCAAAATAGCTCCAGTCCAGATGTTGACTGTAAAGGTAGTAGTACGCCTCATCCCAACCGGTCAGGAGCCCAGCGGCAATAATGCTGCGAAATAAAAGGCCCCCCAGCAGCCAGCCCAACTCCCAGCGATAGTCCCGTAGACCGTTATGCATTCAGATATTCACCCTCCGACTCGGCTATCGGGTCAGCGTTTTACGTCCTGTTGTGACGAAGGCGATACAACGTTGCTATAGTCTACTATCGAGCGCCCTATGACCGTTCTAAAGCCCTAGCATCACAGGTCGGCATAGGGCACTGTTATGGGCAACTTTTTTCTAGACCTATCGCTTTAGGATCACCATGACCGGCAGTGCTGAAATCATCTGCGTTGGAACCGAGCTCCTGCTGGGCCAGATTCTGAATAGCAATGCCCAATATCTGGCTCAACGTTTGGCTGAATTGGGCATCTCCCATCACTATCAGACCGTTGTCGGCGATAACACGCTGCGACTGCAGCGGGCTATTGCCATTGCCTGCGAAAGGTCTCGGCTAATTATTTTTACTGGCGGTTTGGGTCCGACGCCTGACGATCTGACGACTGAAACCATTGCTGACTTTTTCGGGGCAGAGCTAACGGAACACCCAGAAATTGTCACGGCACTGAAGACTCGTTTTGCCCAGCGGGGACGCACCATGAGTGCCAATAATCTCAAACAGGCTCGGTTACCCGTTGGGGCTGAAATTTTGCCCAATCCAGTGGGGACCGCGCCGGGTATGCTGTGGCAGCCCAGACCTGGGCTGGTGGTCATGACTTTTCCGGGGGTCCCTCGGGAAATGCATGACATGTGGCAAGCAACGGCTGTGCCTTATCTGAAGGATAACGGCTGGGTGGACAGTGTTATCCACAGCCGAACGCTCAAGTTCTGGGGGGTGAGCGAGTCCGGTTTGGCAGAACGGGTGGACGAGTTTTTTCAGCTCGATAATCCGACCGTGGCCCCCTATGCCAGCAAAGGGGTGATTAAACTGCGCATCTCGGCACGGTCTAAAACAGCAGCCGAGGCAGAAACGTTAATTGAGCCGGTCGCCCAGAAAATTCTCTCGATTGCTGGGGACGACTGTTTTGGCACCGATGATGAGACCCTGGCCGATGCGGTGGGCAAGTTGCTGAGCCAACATGGACAGACCTTGGCCGTGGCAGAATCCTGTACCGGTGGGGGGTTGGGACAGGCCATTACTGGGGTGTCAGGGAGTTCGACGTATTTTATGGGTGGAGTCATCGCCTACGATAACCGGATAAAGCAAGCCCTGTTGGGGGTCGATGCCGACGCGTTGGCCACCCAAGGGGCGGTCAGTGCAGTGGTGGCGGAGCAAATGGCAGCGGGGGTCAGAACGCGCCTTGGGGTTGACTGGGGCCTCAGCATTACGGGCATTGCAGGGCCTAGTGGGGGAACCCGGAGTAAGCCGGTGGGACTGGTGTACTTGGGTTTGGCCAGCGCCACCCGGACCGATCGGTCCGGGTGGC
>JBCBOC010000015.1:0-16800 GCA_039821475.1 Cyanobacteria bacterium J06632_22
ACGTTAAGGGGGGCCCAAGCGCGTACACGGGATAGCTTGAGTGTATCGAATACCGCTATTTTTCCTGGGGTCCCCCGCAATAGCCCTTAACAAAATAGCCCTTAATAAAGTACTATTTTGTTAAGGGCTATTGCGGGGGACCCCAGGAAAAATAGCGGTATTCGATACACTCAAGCTATCCCGTGTACGCGCTTGGGCCCCCCTTAACGTCACGACCGGAGCCATCGTCCCACGGACAGACATGAAGCTGACAACCCGTAGCTACTACAGCGTCAAAGCCATGGTGGACCTAAGCTTACGGCCTCCTGGTCACCTGGCAAGCGTGCGCGAAATTGCCCAACGGCAGAATTTGCCCGCACCCTACTTAGAAAAGTTACTGATTGCCCTGCGGCGAGCCGGACTCGTCACGGCAGTGCGCGGCTCCCAAGGGGGCTATATCCTAGCTAAGGCCCCAGCCCAAATTTCCCTGGGCCAAATTCTAGAAGCCGTGGGTGAGTCCGCGGCCCTACTCAAAATTGTCTATCCCGCCTCATCGGCACGAGCGAGTGGCGAGCGGACCAGTCTTCAGCCTTCCTCCACCAACACACCAGCCCCGAACAATGCTGCCGACTGGGTCACCGTAACCCTATGGCAACGCCTCCACCAACGCCTCCAGGCCTCGCTCTACAGTATTTCCCTAGAGGAGCTGTATTACGATGCGCGCAGTTGGCAGGCCGCCCAAGGTGAGGAAATTCATTTTGTGGTCTAGTGGGGGGGCTTTGGGACGACTAGCCGAGTTCCCTATCCTTCACCCAGCGCTGGTCCTGGTGCTGGCAGCCGCTCTGGATGCGGCCCTGGGCGACCCCTGGAGTTGGCCCCACCCTGTCCAAGCTATGGGCTGGCTGATTCAACGAGGGGGAAAACTCGGCTGGCAGTGGTTTCAACCCCCTTGGATGCAGCGGTTATGGGGAATCGGCTTGGCCATCGTGGTGATTGGCAGCAGTGGCCTTCTGACCGCTGCTATCCTTGCTGGCGCGACCCGCTGGCATCCCTTATTGGGGTTTGCCTTAGAAATCGTATTACTGGCCAGCTGTTGGGCCGAGCGCAGTCTGCGCGACGCCGCTCAAGATGTTCTGGAACCCTTGACCCAGGGCAACCTGGCCCAGGCTCGACAGCAACTGGCCCAATACGTGGGTCGAGAGACCACCCAGCTCACGCCCACCGAGATCCGCCGAGCCATCTTGGAAACGGTGAGCGAAAATACTACGGACGGGGTCCTCGCACCGCTGTTTTATGCCGGTTTAGGCAGCCTTATGGGCATCGGTGCCGCGCCGCTGGCCATGGCCTATAAAGCAGCCAGCACCCTAGATTCTATGGTGGGTTACAAACGCGCGCCATACACCTACGTGGGGTGGTTCAGCGCCCGTCTGGAAGATGGGCTAACGTGGCTGCCCTGTCGTCTAACGGTCTTAACCGTGGCCTTGCTGTCGGGCAGACCCATGCATGTTTGGCAGCTGTGCTGGCGCGATGCTCGTGCTGACCCAAGCCCTAATGCAGGTTGGAGTGAATGTGCCTATGCCGCGGCCCTAGGGGTACAGCTGGGGGGCTGGAATCAGTATCAGGGCAAACCTACCTTCAAGCCTTATCTAGGAGACTCCCATCAATCGATTACTGCGGTCCACGTCCGCCAGGCTTTGGCGTTAACCCGCCGTAGCTTTTATCTATGGCTCACAGCAGCTAGCCTTTTAACGGTGGGGCAGGGAATGCTATCAGTACGTTAACCCGCTGCGACAGCGCTGTAATGGTGCTGTAGTGGCGCTGTAATATATAGTCTTCGCCATTTACGTTAGGACATCGAGTGCGGCTATCCCGCTACGAAATGGCGTCGCAGCCTTGTCCTAACGGATCTGACGGCTGCTATAGCTGCCAAACGTTCCTGTACGCCAATTTTCCCAGTGTTTCGCCCCTATGGTTGCCAAAGTAGTTGAAATTTTGTCGGCTGAGGCAATGCGCCGAACAGTGAACCGGCTGGCCTCAGAAATTATCGAACGGACAGAATCCCTTGCCGATCTTGTACTGCTGGGCATTCATACGCGCGGTGTGCCTTTGGCCCATGCCATTGCCCAGCAGTTGGTGCGATTAGAAACGGTCACCGTTCCAGTTGGTGCCATCGACATCACATTTTACCGAGACGATTTAGATAAAATCGGCCCTCGTACCCCGGCGAAAACGGAAATCCCCTTTGACCTGTCGGGCAAAACGGTCGTGCTGGTGGACGACGTTATCTTTAGCGGCCGCACCATCCGCGCCGCCCTAAATGCCGTTCTGGATTACGGCCGCCCCGAGGTCGTACGGCTTGCGGTCCTAGTTGACCGGGGACATCGACAGTTGCCCATTCATCCAGACTTTGTTGGCAAGCAACTGCCCACGGGCCGAGAGGAAGTGGTCAAGGTGCTGCTCAAGGATATCGACGGACAAGACGAAGTCCAGCTGTTCCGAGAAATTTAGAGAAAAAGAAAGAAAAGCATAGGTGGCGGTTGTCATCGCAGCGGTGCGATGACAACCGCCAGTTCGTTAGGACAAGGCGACAGAATCATCTTTTATGGTCCCGTCGCCTGTCCCTACTCCAGCGTTTCAATCAAGTGCTGAATAACGTTGCCCTGACGGCTATCCAATGGCTTGGGAAACGCCAATGTTAGCTGCAGTCTGGGGGAGACTGGATCACTTTTAGAAACCGTTTGCACGTCAACCAGCTGGGCGACCAGGCGAGTCGCGTCGGCAGCATCAACGGTTTGATTGACCACCACACCCAACGGCAAGTTAGATTTTTGCACAACATCCAAAGCTTCGGGCGTGAGCCCATCCAGCTGAAGCTGGAGCTGACGCGAATTAATAGCCGTTGCCAGCCCCGTATGGAACTGTCCACCATAGTACAGATGCGCCGCGGCTGAAACCTGCTTATGAACGGTCATACGCTGGGCGGGCTGCGGCGAACGGAAGGCGCGCTGTACGGCAGTTAAGATAAACCGTAAAGAGGCGAGGGGGCGGTCAATAATCGTTCGAGCCTGGGAATACCAGGTCTCGACATCGGAGTACAAGACCAACACCAACGCATCTTGCTGTGCTTGAGTGAGTTCGGCAAAGTCCACGGAAACCACGACCTCACGATCGCTCACTGGATCCACTCGAATCACATCCGCCGTGAGCTTTACCTGCCGCGCCGAATCACCGTGGATCACCAACTCGGCGCGATCGGCCAAGTTGGGCCAGCTGGCCAGCCGAATACGCGCTCCACTTTCACTAATGTCGAGGGTTTGTCCCTGCCAGGTTTGCTGCCCGCCCCGTAGGATGACCTGCAGCTGACGCTGAAGTCGGTGAGTTCGACGCAATTGCGGTTGCTCCAGCGCCACAATCAGCGCGGCTAACAGCAGCAGCAAGTTAAAGACGCTCCAGAATCCGTTAATAAAAACGGCTTCGGCGGTTTCGGGCTGAAGTAACAGCCGAAAGGGCACAGCAAAGAGCGACAGCAGCAACAGCGCCGTCATCAGCACAGAGATACGGGCAGACTCCCAGTCAAAACTGCGCTCGGTAATCGACATGCCCTTATCAGTGACGTTGAATTTGCCGAGCTTGGGGTTAAGCAGCGCCAAGAACGTGACCAAACCATCCTGGAAGGCCATCGCGTACTCAAAGATCTCATTCCAGAAAGAGTAACGGACGGTCTTATAGGTGATGTAATTGGCATTGAGGGCCAGCACAATGTGGGGGACGGCATAGACCACGGTTTCTACGCCCAGACCACGCACCAGATTAATACCAAATAGCAGATACAACACCGGTGCGATCGCATACATCAGCCGGGGAAATCCGAAGAAGAAGTGCGATGTCGCCGACAGGTAACACAGACGCTGCGACAGGCTGAGGTTGAGCTTGCGGTTGAACAGTGGGTTTTCTAACCGCAGAATTTGAGCCATCCCCCGGGCCCAGCGTACCTGTTGACCCACGTAGGCCGAGAATTTCTCTGGTGCCAGGCCCGCCACCATGATCTTGTCGTAGTAGACCGACTTGTAACCCAGTGAATGTAGCCGCAGCGATGTGTGGCAGTCCTCAGTGACGGTTTCCGTGGCAATACCGCCCACTTCCAGCAGGTGGTCTCGTCGAATCACGGCCGCCGATCCGCAGAAAAAGGCCGCATTCCAAAAGTCGTTCCCCTTCTGTAGCACCTTGTAAAACAGCTCATTACCCACGGGCACACGGCCCTCGGTCAACAAATTACGCTCAAAGGGGTCAGGGTTGTAAAACCAGTGCGGCGTCTGAACAAGCGACACCTTGGGGTCCAGGAAGAAGCCCACGGTGCGCTGCAAAATTTCCTGGGTGGGAATGTGATCGCAATCTAGGATCAAAATCAGGTCACCCCGGGTCCGCGTCAGGGCGGTGTTGATATTGCCCGCCTTAGCATGTTCGTTCGTATCACGAGTGAGAAGTGTACAGCCCAGTTCCTCACATAGTTGATGGAGGCGTCCCCGGCGAGTTCGATACTTGGCGGCTCGCCCGTCATCCAAAATGTAAACCTGCTTTTTGTCCCCGGGATACTCGATCGCCAGGGCCGCTAGGGCCGTCTTGCGGACAATTTCAACATCCTCGTTATAGGTCGGAATGTAAACGTCCACCTTCGGCAGCTGGTCAGCTGCGATCTCACTGATATCCACCGACTGCCGCTGGCGCAGCTTGAGGGTCTGGAAGTAGGCCAGGACTAGGGTACCAATGGCATAAATCTCAGCGGCGTACAGTAGCAAACTGAAAAAGCCATTCAGCCAACCGTCTAAGTTGAGGGTATACACCGTGCGGTAATAGAAGTACCGCAACGTCGTGACAATACTCAGCCAAACCAGCAGCAAATGCAGATACTCACTGGCCACAGCCTGGCGCTGACGCTGCTCAATCTGAACAATGCCCCAACCCAAGCCAATCATGACCAGAGCGACAATGCCCTGTTGCCAAGTCTTTAACGGCACCACAATCAGCGGCAGCGTCAGCGCAACCAGCAGGCCGATGAAAAAGAGCAGCAACGGTCGATGGTCCGGGAGTAAACGAGCCAGTTGCTGAGGCCAGCGCACTAACCAACCCGCTATGCCTTTCACGGGGCCTACAGAATCTTGTACAGAGGTGGCGTCACCCGGAGAATAGGTCGTTTGAGTCATGGTGCTATTCACTCCCGAACTGAGCTGAACGGTTGATATAGAGCTGGGAAATGCCGTAGAGCAACATCGCAATCAGGACAATGCCCAAAGGAACCAACAACCAGTAGGCTTGGAGCCAGGCCAGCAGCCGCTGGGTCCAACTGACGTCCACCAACGCGACAGTTTTAGCGCGATTCAGGCTCACCAACCGATAGTCGCCCGGGTTAAACCGAGACGGACTGGGCTGTGTACGGCTCAGCAGCAGCGTATCGCCCTCCAGTCGGAAAAAGAGCTGGTCCCATTGCAACAGGTTCCGATTTTCTGCCATACCGGCATCGGTTTGCCCAGTGAAGGCCACAACCATACGTTCATCATTCCAAGGGGAGACCACCGCCTGTACCAGACCCTGGTTATCGATCAGGGGCTGCACCGCGGCATCTTGCCACTGGCGAGTGCGGTCTGGCGCGAGGTCGAAACTGCCCTGAGCAAAAATAGCCTCCAGGGGAAAGTCATCGCGGCGGCCAATGGCAGCCCAATGCTTAGCTGATTTTTCGGTCTCAGGAATATCACTAGCGCGATAGGCAACCAGCTTGACCGAATCCGCTTCAGTCAAACGTCCCAGCCGCTCACTCAGCGCCAGCAGCGTCTCCAAATCGCTATCCGTCGGGTCGTCAGGCATCGCCACGGCAGCCTCAGAGAGATCCTGGGGCATCGTCAGCGGGAAACCGGTTTGAAACAGCTTCAGGTCAGGAATTTCGGCGGAGATGCTCCGACTCAACGAAAACTGGGTATCGCTATGGACTTCCCCCCAGAGTTGGTCATCGGAACTAAGGCCACACAAATCGGCCTCGCGGGGCTGCAGCACAAACTGAACGTCCATCTGGGTATTGGGCCGAATCAGCTCACCCGGCAGCTCTAGGCGGAAGCGTTCGTGATTCCCCCCCTGCCCTTTCAGTCGCTTAGCTGCAATCGTGGTGCCGTCTAACTTCACTTCCACAGCAGACGTGCGCGGGTTCACCTGAGGGCTGTAGCTATAGTCCAGGGTCATGCTACTGCCCCGGATAAACCGATCGTTGGGTAAAGCCCGAAAGTTAAAGCGAATCGGCTGTGGATCAGCGCCTCGAACCATCAGGCTGTCAGGCATCGTCTCACCGTTGGTCAGACTGAGCTGTGACAGCGTAAAGGTATCTTCCTGGGGCAAGTAGCCCGGCCATTGCCGCGGTTCCGGCGAGGGCAACTCAGCCACCGACCACACCAGTACGGCGGGCCCCGTTCCTAATTGGCGATTGGGAACCTGCACCAAGGCCTGTACGGCCTTAGTCACCCCCTCGGGCTGGTTGCCAGTGACCACCAGAACCGGACTACCCTGGGGCAGGTTGGTCAACATCAGAATACCGACATCGTTAGCAATCGGTTGGCCATTGCTGTCTAGCCATTCCCCAGCCTCTAGGGCAAAGGGCAAACTGAGCTCAGACAGCAGCGGCTGTTCAGCCGGCGTACCTAAAATGACCAGGCCATCGTCGTAGCGTAGCCCGTCTACCGCAGTCACCAGCTGGGTTTTGAGTTCGCTGAAGGCCGCCAATCGCCCCGTTAGCGTCTGGAGTTGAGCCACGTCCGTTAACCAAGGGGTGTTAACAGCCGTCGGCTTGAGGTAAGCCAACCGATTGGGCTCCAGCCTTAGGGTGTCAATAAACGGATAGGGATATTGACTAAAGTCCAGCACCGCAGGCTGCGGCACATAGTCAATCACCAGCTTAGAATCCGGCATCACTTCGGTCCACAGCGTGGGGTCAGCCGGATTGGTGCAGGTATCAGAGGTCTGCTGTTCAGCCAGCAGCGTCAAATCATTAAAGTCTTGAATCAGCTCCGCAGGAATCGTAAAGGCGGCCTCGACAATCTTCGAATCGACTGCATCCAGGGGCACACTGCCGACGCTGGTATCGTTCACGCGCACGGTGAGGAATGACTTATCGCTAAGCAAAGACGGTGAGTGCTGGTAGCGAATCACCGCCCTGGCAGACTGAACCTGCCAGTTTTTGGGACGGGTGAACCCCAGCCGCATTTCAGGGTAGACCCCCGAGAGCCGCAGCCGATTGCCCACAATGGGACTGCGGTTAAAGGCCATAACATACTGGCTGGGTGCCGCCCCCTCTGCTGGGGCTGCATTCGTCAGTATATTAGTCGTCGTCCCGCCTGTGGACGGAACGGCCCCGGCAGGTGCTGTCTCAGCAGGCTGCCCTGTGGACGGGGGGGTAGCCGTAGCCTGGGCTACAACCATGGATTGAGTGCGACTCCCCACCACCGAAGTATCATTAGATACTCGATCGGCGGTTGTCGTGGTGGCGTGCACGGACCCACTACTCAAGCTCAGCAATAGGCTAAAGCTAGCAATAATGAGCCAGTAAGCAGGCCGCTGTTTTAGGCGTCGGAGTAGAGACCTGAGGAAGAACATAAGCACAAATACTAGCGTTATTACCTAGATTGACGAATGGTTCATAACATTGACTTCAGCCAATCCGCTGAAACCCATTCCGGCGGAAATAGCCCCAGCCAAGCCAAGTTCTGCGTGTAATAGGCCGAAGCACTGTCCCAGAAACCATCCTGATAGGTGGGCAACAGCTTCTGATCGCGGAGGGCCTGAGCCGCGGCCCCATCAATCTCAGCCAAGCCACGATAGAGCATGGCATACTGCGCGGTCGATTCGAAGTCAGAAAGCGGCGTACCCGTGAGGTCAATCTCCGCAGGAATAGCCTGGTCTTGCTGCCAAATCGCCACCAACGCAGGCAAATGGGTCTGCAGATAAGCCTGGGCTTCAGGGGCTTCAAACCAGGCTGCATCTAAGGCAATACGCCACCAAACCCGATAGGCATCAAACCCGTAAACTGACTGTATGGGCGCATCTGGGGGCAGGGGCTGATAGGTGCCGTCCGCCAGACTGAGCGCCACCCAATTGCTCGGCAACGATTGGGCAGACAGGTCTGCCGAAGCGGTTAGCACGGCATAGCTACTGTCCACCAAACTCAGCCAGTCGCGATCGCGATCCACCTGGGCGAACAGGCGAAAGGCATAGGGGGCAAAATAGGAGGGGTTGAGATAGATCGTGTCCGAGGTGGGTGAGAAAGCTGCCACGGGCCCTGGCAACAGGTATCGAGCCCCCCCAGCAGAGGTCTCTGCAACCGTAGAGTAACGCCATAGGTCGGCCAGCTTTTGCCGAGCCAGATCCATGTAATCGGGCCGGTCCCAGCGGCGAGCTGCCAAAATTAGCGCTGTCGCAACATCAATGTCCGCATCACTGGCAAAGTTGGCATCCGTGATGCCCCACTCCCCGGCTTCATCAGGCCCCCACTTCCAGGCCCATAGCCGGTCTAAAGACTGACCATTTGGCCCCTTGCGGGTGAGATTGTTCTCGCCCCAGCGCAACACTTGCTCAAAACTGGCTGGGTCATCGATCATCACCGCCCGCAGCATGGCATAGGCTTGCCCTTCGGACGTGGTGCGCTGATCTGCCGTTTCCCAGTCAATGACGCGACCATCACCCTGAATAAAGCGCTGTCGATATTGTGCCCAGCTGTCTTCGAAGAACGCCAGATCGAGCGGTGGGGACAGGGTAGCCGTGTCGACCTCGGCTGGGGCCGCTAGGGATTCGACTGGGGGTGCGCCTGAGACCGGAGGGGTAACCGTCGGTGTAGCCGGAGCAGGCACCGCCTGCACACAGCCCCCGAGGACGATGGACAGGCCACACCCCCAAAGGCACACAGGTACCCCGCTGACTCGATACCGTCGCACCGCTAGTACCGCTCCCACTCCGGCTGGAAACCACGCTGTCGCAGCAAATTTTCCTGAATGCGACGACGTTCTTGGGCAACGGCTGCACTCGGATACCCAGAGTTTGCCAGCCTGACCTGGAGCGCCTCTAGTTCTTGGAGCGCTGCCATCGGTCGATCTAGGGCAGCGGTCAGGCTAGCGGAGGCCCGCCGCAGGCCTAAATTATCGGGTGAAACCGCCAAGGCCCGATCGTAGAGCCGCCGCGCCTCCTGGTAGCGCCGTTGTTCAAAGCGCACCCCACCTAACGCAATCAACGCATCGGGTTGGGCCGGATCCAGCGCCAAAATTGCCTGATAAGCCTGGCTGGCGGTGTCTAAATCGTCCACATCCTGGGCGATCTGCCCCTGTAGCAGATAGCCTTCAAAGGCCTCTGGATTCGCTGCAACTACCGCAGCTGCCAACTCTTGGGCACGAGCCGGATCGGTCTGAGCAATGGCCTGAATCTGCCGGAGTCGCACGGGCAACGCACGAGGATTCACCACCAGCAAGCGCTCATACAAACTAAGGCGAGCGGGCTGGGCGGGCAGACTGGCCACCAGACTAAATAACTCTGGTGGGGTATTGTCAGCTGGCTGGGTGGTCAACCATTCGGTGAGCAGGGCCTCGGCCGCCGCTTCACTCATCAACCCACCCCGATAAGCAATGCTGGCTCGCCCCAGGGGCTTCGCCGGATCATCCGAAAGGGTCAGCACCTGGTCGTAGAGCGCCAAGGCCTCTTCGACCTTGCCTTCCCCTTCTCTCAACCCTGCCAGTCCCTGGAGGGCCCCAACAGCAATATCGGTTCGTTCCGGATAGCGATCGAGCAGGAGCTGATAGCGGGCTGCGCTAGACTCAAGGTTGCCTTCCTGGCGCTCCAGTTCGGCAAGGAGCAGGAACAAGGTGGCCTCATCGGCAGTGTCAGCATTGGCGTAGCGGCTGAGCACCTCACGGGCCGGACCGGGCTGTTGGGCCTGCAGATAAATCTGGGCCAACCGAAAGTCTAGAAACTCAACCTGGGTGCGCTGGGACAGTTCTGCGTATAGGTCAAACAGATCGGCATCGGGTGGATCAAGTTGAGCGAGTGCTTGAGCCAAGGCTCTTAGCTGACTTGGGTCGGTCGGCAGATTGGTCGCCAGCGGCTGCAGCCGACGGCGCAGCTCCGTCGCCGAAATTTCGCCCAGGCGTCGCTCCCAAACCGTCTGTTGCACGTTAAGGCTCAAGTCGCCCGGATTTTGGGCTGCCAACTGCCGGTAAATGCTTAGCGTCGTGGCCTGCTGGTCGGGGTAAGCACTCAAGGCTTCAGCCACCTCGCGGGCAGTGCCTACAGTCAACCCCGGATCGGCTAATACCTGCTGATACACACGAATCGATTCAGCGGCAATCGCCGCGTCATCGCTGTATCGGGCAACGTCATTGAGGGCACGGGCCAAGCTCAACAAGGCCTCGGGACGCCCCTGGAGGGGGTCAAGAATAGCGAGCGCAGCAGTGGTCTGACCGTTGGCGGCATAGGCTGAGGCTAAGGCACTACGCAGGTCGAGCTGTAGCGGATCGACAGCAACAGGAATCGGGTCAATATCGCGAAGCTGGGGCAACAGGATATTAATGGCAGCGAGGGCTTCTCCCGACTGTCTCAGGGCAAAAGCATAGGCCATGGCGTCGTAGCCTGTCAGGGCGAAGCCCCGTTGCTGGTACTGCTCAAACAGTGCGATCGCATCTTGATAGCGACCGCCGTAGGCGTAGACCTGGGCCGCACCGATCAGGGCCGTATCGGCCACAGGAGGCTGGGCCAGCACCTGCTCGTAATCTGCGATCGCACTGCCAAATTGTCCCTCGTAGAACAGCAGCAGGGCGCGCTGGCTGCGAGCCTCCAAGTTCCCCGGCTCTAGCGCTAATAGCTGGGTGAGCGCCTGAATACCGGTTTGCTGCCACTCGGGACGAAACCCACCCAGAACGCCCAGGGCCGTCAGCGCCGTCACATTCTCCGAGTCTAGGGCAACCACCCGCTGGTAGGTGGCAAAGGCATCGGCATCGCGACCCGCACGACGGTAGGCAATCGCCAACCCCAGGGTGCCCTCAAGTTGGTTGGGGTTGCTGCGCAGGGCTTGCTCAAACAGTGCGATCGCATCGTCAACCCGCCCCTCCTCCAGCCGCTGGTAACCGAGCTGCACATCACGGGGCAGCGCAGCCGAAGACTGAATCGGCGGCAGGCTGGACTGGGCCTGTCCCAGGCTTGGTACCAGCCCCAACGCCCCAACGCCCATCAGCACTGCTGCAAGCAGCGGCCGTCCTTTCATGCGCCGTCTCTGCTGTTGATCGGTTTGCCTTCTCCGCACCTGCTGGCTCCTTGCTAAATTAATGTCTTAACCGCGTCATACCTTTCATCGAACTGTCCCGCGCATCCAGCGATGCAGTGCCGGACAAGTCTGACGTTGTAAATCCTTATGGTGTGTTATTCAACAGCTCCATATCTGCCCGTACTCGAATCCCCAGATAGGTTTCAGAAAAACTGTTGCGCTGTTGAAAGTCCACAGCAGCCCGAATGTTAGGCGCCACTCGCACGTCGTAAAACACCTCAAACACATCCGGTGTATCGCCGTTTTGCTGCTGTCGCAGAGAATCATTACTGAGCCCCCAGCCATAGCCCACACCCAGCCGATCATCCGCCATAAAGACATCAAATAAGTTGACACCGCCGCTGTAGGTTTGTCCCGACAGATCCAGGGCCTGATTTTCCTGATAGCCGTAGCGACCAAACAGCCCTAGGTTGAGCGTAGGAATAAACCATTCTGCATTCACCCCATAGGAAACCTCACGATCGCCCGGTAGCGTGCCAAATATGCCATTCCCTCGATTGGACTGAAAAATTTCGGGGAAGCTACTGCGAGACCCTGCATCCGTTGCAGAAACGTAGGTCCCCCGCAAAATCAAGTCCCCAAACCGAACCCCGACCTCCCCGGCAAAACCATCGATAGAAAAATCATCAATTCCGCCCGAAGAGAAGGCAGCGGCTTTCAGGATCAAATCATCCGTGGCTCGCCAGTTCACTAGCGCAGCAGGCTGAGATTCTAGCTGCGTCGCTGCCAGGGCAGGATTCGTCTGAAAAACCGGATTAAAGAAGTGGGTGAGACTGTCCTTAGCAAAACTGTTACGGTCGAAGTAGGACGTCAGATCTAGCTGCCCCACGGCAAAGCGTAGATTCGGCGCACCGCTCGGTGCGGCAGCGATATAGAGTTCGCTAATGCCCAAGCCCGTGCCATCGGTATCAGAAAAGGCATTTCCCGTCGTCAGATCCACCGTGGCACCAACCAGCACATTTGAAGACAGGTAGGCATACCCTCGCAGCCGGGCCCGGGCTGAAAACTCATCCCCAATCTGGATAATTGAGCCCTGCAAATTTAGCGAAGGGGGCGTAATGGGTCCATCCTCTAACAACGGCGCCGCATTATTGACAGCAGCAGGCGTTGCGGCGGGGGACTCGATCGCAGGTGGCGGCGCCAGGGGCGCCAATGCCCCCGCGTCGGCAAGCATACTCTCAGGTGTAGTGGTCTGAGTAACAGTATCCGCCTGACCTGATAGGGAACGGGTTGACGCAGATAAGGGTGCCATCGGATCCACCACCGAGGGCACCGCTGCGCCCCTTACCGGTGAGGCGGGCAGTGACGCGGACTGAACCAGCGGGGCCATGGGGTCGCCAGCGCTTGGCAGGACAGTCGTGTCAGTAAATTGAAAGGGCGTATGGGCTGAGACCGCGGTAGAAGCGGGGACCGCAGTAGAGACTGTGGCGGCAGTACTGGCGCTGGCCAGAGGGTCTGAGGTCGCAGTTGTGACCGACGCCGTCGGGTCGTCAGGCATGGGATCAGCTATTGGGTCAGCCGTTGAGTCAGACACAGGCACCAGGCTCGTCAGCAGCTGGGCCAGGCTGGGCTTTGGAGCCATCTCTGACTCGGCCACCGTCGGGTTTGCAGCCAGGGAGGACGCCGACTCAGCCTCTACGGTTGTGGTCTGGGCCATGGCTGCCGCAGCGCCCCAACCCAAAACGCTGTAGATACCAACAACGGAGGCGTAGCGAATCATCCAATGGTGTCTCTTTCTGAAGGATCTTTCCATGGTGTGGCTCTCACTCCCAACTGCTTTAGACATGCTTAATCTGGATCCTTACAATGCTGCGCTTAACACTAAACAAATTGGACCTAACACAATCATTATTAAGCCCTGAAGGCCCAGACCGTATGCGTATTGTGTAAGTATCATGGCCCATTACTAGGCCGCACCCCGGGAAAATAGGACTGTGGGAGACACGCCCCAAGGCACCCCTAGCCCCCACACCCTAGTCGCTATATCGGGTTCTCAAATGGTTCGCAGGTGGTTCTCAAAGTCAAGATTCGCTGAGCGGGGCAGCACCACTGCCACCGCCATTGAGCTTGACCAGCACTCCAAGGGCTCAAAGCTCAGGTCATGACACCCCTCATGACGCACCTTAAGGTAGGGAGGCTCTGCCAACTGTAAATGGTGAGCGCAGCCAGGGGATTGAAACCCTCGTAAAACCACCACTCTCAGCCATCCGTCCCCGACATGCATCCACGGGAATTCAATCTGTGGATTTGGTGCAAGCGGAGTGTCGGCAGGTATCCTAGTTTAGATTTGTGCAGATCCGCCATATTCGTCGCATGCTGAATCGAGAAAGATTAATCCGCTGGTTGATGTTAACGGCACTGGTCTTGACCACAAGCTGCAGTACAGTGCCCACCGCTTTTGTGAGTGGTAGCAATAGCAGTGATGTTCCACTGCTGAGTCTAGAGACCGTTGAACCTGCAGCCCAGCTAGGCACCTACCTGATTTCAGGACAGGCTCAGCTGCCGGATCAAACGCCCATTACGATATCGGCAATGCGCACCATAAAAACTGGCAGCGTCGAGAACGATACCGAGTTCTACGCCATCTTGGACCGGCAGCAGGCTACCCTAGAGAATCGCCAGTGGAGCGCCCAACTCCAACTTTTACAAAGCAACCCCGGTGGCGGCGAACAGTGGCAAGCAGAAGCAGCCCACAGTGCAATTCCCTGGCGTCCCCAGGCCGAAGTGACCTTTACCGCAACCCTAGAACCTAGCCCCAAAACAGCATCTTTACAGCGACGACTCAGCCGCAACCAGTCGGACTTTGAGCGGGGCACCGTCAGAATCAGCGACGACGGTGAGCCCTATGCGATCGCAACTCAAACGATCACCATCGATCCACCCCAGTGGGAACCCCCTGCCGTGCCTAGCGCAAATGAGATTGAAACACGGGTCGCAACACCGTCGCAAACCCCCGATCGTCCCACCCCAGAAAACACACCGCCACTATTGCCAGAAGCCATGATGCAATAAGCATAGTGACTTTGACTCAAATGCTTTGCTAAGCCGATGACGCTTGGCAAGCACCCATAGTCACAGCGGATACAGCGCAGTGCCCAGCGTAGCCCCATGGCTACCGCCAGCCCTGGCTCGCCCAACCCAAGTCCAACCCTAGGACCGCAAGCCAGCCAGCAGTTCCGATGGCGAAGGGGACACTTGGTTAGCCCCAGATGCGCGTTCAACCGACTGGATCAGCGTTGCTGGCGTTAGGTCTGGCCCCGTCTCAGCCTGCAAGAAAGCCTCAAGCCCTAGCGCCTTCAGCTTAGCCTCAGAAAAGGCCAAATCCTCGATTAGGGCTGACTTTTCCTGAACCTGCTGATCAAGTTCTGCCAGCTGCCGCTCCACTTGGCTAACCTGCCGGCTGGACTGCCGCCATCCCGCAATAGCTAAGGCGACCAACCCTGCGCCCATGCTGGTCGAGACAGCCAATCCTAGGTAGGGCGTTGATAGGTCCCGCAACTGCCCGGAAAAGACGGGACGCTGCCCCACCTGCACTGTCAGCGGCTTTTGCCCGAACAGTGCTAACGGCGCTAGCGAAGCGGCAAACACTACACCAGCCAGCGCACAGGATGATAACAAAGATTTTGAGAAGCTCATACGATTCAACCTAACCAACCTTTTGATACTGAGATAAAAACGATACAGCGACTGGCACCTCAACACTATGGGATGCAAGAACCGCTGTTGTCGGTCTCACCTGACACGAAATCGGATGTAACAGATAACGCCTAAGCAAAATTTATCCGTACAAGCACGATTGCGAATAACTATTTATTACTTGACTTCAAAATAACCACTGAGACTCCTAGTCTCCATAAAGATGCTTCTAGACCTGCCAGATAGGAATGAACTTTTGGTAAAGTCCCGGATACCACCTGAAGTAGAAGCGGCATCTAATGCGCCAAGTCCCGTTGTCCTGGTCTATCCTGACTAACTATCTGGACGATAAACATTTGTATTTGACGAAGTCTGACCCGTTTTCGTCGAAGTTCTCGTAAAGCCGCCAGCACTCGTCGGTAATCTCCGATTAGCAACCTTAAAGATGAGATAAATCGCGGAGAAACCTACGCAATAGATCTGATATCAAATCTACTGACTATCCATTAAGGCTCACACGCTCGCGCAGCACAGGCAGATCAGCCCGTCGTTGCAGCAAGTTTCAATCTTTACCATTAGGGTCAGCCAGGACCGACCCAGACCCAGCAATGACGGACGCTGGACAATGCCCCGTTGAAAAATATGTTTAAGCGCAAATTTAGCAGCACGCTCAAACCCTGCACAAAGTATTAAATAACTCTTATATCCCTGTTGTCACCGCAGAATCGCGTACGGACCTCGCTATGTTTGGCGCTGGTGTTGGGATCTGGGTCAAAGCTGTGTACACATAAGGACGCGTGAGCAACCCGGCTAGTGCAGTGTCCCCATTGAAGATTCGGGTCAGGCCAGTGGAGTCGTGAGGGGTGAATAGTGAAGTCGTGTTTAGCCTTAAGCCCCTTTGGATTAAAGGCCAAACACGACTTCACTACCGCTCTATTTCACGATTTCACTGTCATCACCAACCCTAATTCTTGGTGTTGACAGCCCCCTAGCCATATATGTCCAACTTCTCTTAACTTAAAAACGGTCATTACCAAAGGGTCACGGCTAAGCAAACAGTCTTGAAACACAAAAGCGTTACCAAGCTGAGACAATAGAGCCGTCCCTCTACGGCGAAGCCCTTCTACCGAGAGTGGGAATGGGGCAACCGCCGCTTGTCTGGCGACCCAATTTGCTGATGTTGACTCAATGTTCGAGGTACTGTTGTGAGCGCTGTCCAGACACAAATTCGTAAAGCTGACCATTTGCGCATCTGTTTGGACGACAACGTGCAGGCACAGCGCATCACCACGGGGCTAGAGCGGTACCGCTTTCAGCACTGTGCCTTGCCTGAGCTAGACTACGCCGATGTTGACCTAGCCACCGCCTTTTTGGGTAAACCCCTGCGGGCGCCACTGCTCATTTCTTCCATGACCGGGGGGACCGAACAGGCCCAGCGGATCAACCAACGGTTGGCGCAGACTGCCCAACAATTTGGGCTCGCCATGGGCGTCGGCTCGCAACGCGTAGCCGTCGAAAATCCAGATCTCAACCCCACCTTTGCCGTCCGGCAGTACGCACCAGATGCGATCTTGCTGGCCAATCTCGGTGCAGTGCAATTGAACTATAGCTATGGGCTTTCCCACTGTCAGCGCGTAGTGGATTGTCTGGCAGCAGACGCCCTGATTCTGCATCTGAATCCGCTCCAGGAATGTGTGCAGAGTCGAGGAGACACCAACTTTCGCGGGCTACTTAAGAAAATTGAACAGCTCTGCCAACAGCTCCCGATACCGGTGATTGCCAAGGAAGTGGGCAATGGCATCTCAGGAAAGCAGGCCCAGCAACTCATTGAAGTGGGGGTAGCGGCC
>JBCBOC010000489.1:0-3903 GCA_039821475.1 Cyanobacteria bacterium J06632_22
CAACTTGTTGAATCACGGCCAGGGGGTCAAAAATCTCAAATTTATTAGCAACAAAGACTGCCATTTCCTCTGTTGTTCCTAATGGGCAATCAGGCCAATCATTTACCAACTTGGGTAATGTATTTAACCACTGAATTAAATTATTTTCAGTCTCTACCATGTCACATCCATATATATCTGCTGGCGACTTTGGCGATTTGCAGCAGATCGTAAACGTAAAATCATGCGGGTGCGGTGTTGCCCATATCGGTGGATTGTGATGCTCAAATCGGGCAACAGTTGTCACTCTATACCGAAACACTATCTGACGTTGATCGGTTTGTGGATCTGCAAGAATAGCCTTGCGGTAGGGAGGGGTTTGAGCGTATCTGAAATCGACAGGATAATGCGATCTTGCTCGCTTCACTCGGACCTTAGGAATATTTGACAGTTGCATGATTTTTGACAGGTGTTCTTTTAGGAGATGGGTTAATCCACCAACCGCCTCAACAAACGAGACATCAACTTCACCAGGTTACAGGTCCGATGGCGGGCATCCAACTGGTCGTTCATCAGGGCATTCCAGTCAGTGCGGCAGGCCCCATATGCCCTATGATGCTTATTTTCAAAATTTTCTCCAATGCTCACTGACGCGGGTGCACGTTAAGTAAGTATAGTTTTTGGGCGAGCCCGGCAGCTTAATTAGTTCAAAGGAAATAACCTGCCATCGAGAATCTTTCTGGGCTTCAGGCTGAAAAGTCACTGACAAACCACACAGACGCGGCTTACCGCAGTAGATTTGGAGAAACCAATCAGACCCAGATTTTAGATAGGGAGCTACCAGCTCTCGATATCTCTCGGCTAGGGTGATACCAGTCGCATGGAATCCCTGGTGGTGAAGATGATCGAGCGCAGCAAAAATCTCGGATCTAAGGCTCTCAATCTGTTGGTGCTGGCGATACCATTGCCCCTGCCAAAATTGCCAATGCCGCTCCGAGTCAAGATGAATGATGCTATTTTCTGCAAAGCCAACTTCAAACAGACCGTGACGCGGGCAGAGATAGGCATTCGTCAACACCAAAGCTGGAATCAGGCGACCACAGCAGGGGCAACGAATGGTCTCGCCCAACGGAGGCAAGAGAGAACCCAAACTCACAATAGCGCCTCTGGATGGGCGCAAAGACGCTGTCTGGCATCGGGGCAAAGGCTCCACACCAGCACCTCCCCCTGCTGACCGCCCGTTGCCAAATAGTCCCCGGTTGGATGCCAATTCAAACAAGCAAATCCCTGCTCAGCCCCTTCTAGTACTTGAGCTGGTTCTACAGCCGCCTGCCACAGCAGCACCCAACCATCTTCTGAGAGGGAGGCTAGCAGGCCGGTTTGGGGCTGAAAGGCTAAATCCAGAACCGTACTTTGGTGTAAATCCAGGACCCAACTCTTCCAACCCTCCTCGGGAACCAATGTCCACATGCCAACCAGGTCTTGCGTCGCAGTAGCCAAAATGGGGGCGCGCTCAGCATCCGGAATATCGGCCCAGGCGAGTTGCCGGACCTTCCTGGGGAAGCCGCCCAACAGAATAGGCATGTCGGTTGGGTCTGAGTCATCGGGGGATTGCTTTAGGGCGCGGACGTTGGCCCAAGTGAGAATCCCCACACTGTTATCCTGATTGGCTGACGCCAGATAGGCTCCCTCGGGTGACCATTTTAGGACTCGGCTGGCGGACGGCAGTTCCCATAGATACTGAGGGGAACGCCAGTAAGATGCGGCCCAAAGATAAACCTGTTGCTGAGCCGAAACGGCTAGATGAGTGCCGTCGGGAGACCAGCCTAGATCTTGCACGGCAGCGGACAACTCCAGAGTGGTCAGGATTTCACCTTGATCGGCAGCCCAGATATAAACGGCTTTGCCGCAGTTAAAGGCTAGCCAGGGGTGATGAGGGTGCCACTGCAGGCGATCAATCCAGGCTGAGCCCCAATTCAGCGTCTCTACCAACTCCGGCACGTCATCGGACAGTCGCCAGAATATCACTTTCCCAGTTTGCCCAGAGGCCGCCAACCACTGCCCATCCCCAGAAAAACCGAGGGCGTCAACGGATGCATTACTGGCCGCCTGAAGAATGGTTTCTTGAAAGCCGTCTTGCCATAGCACCACTTCTCCAGCCGCAGATGCAATCGCTAACCCACGACCGACCGGCGACCAAACCAGCGCAGTGATGTACTCCGATAGCGTTCTCTGAACCTGAAGTTCTACAAGGGGTTTAGCAGAGAGCATAGTAGAGCCTGAAACACAACGAACCCTTCAGCAAACATCGCTTAAGGCTGAGGCGGCAGTGCTGGGGGAATGCGAGCCAGAATGCCTTTTTGTAAAAGGGCAGGACGGTCTCTACGGGGGATCGCCCCATCGTCACTGGCAGCATATTGGGCGGAAAATTTGACAATGGCCGTCGCGCTGTCGAGGGCGGGCAAGTCGCCAAACATCAGGGTCATCTTTGCGGGAGATGCGATCGCAAACACACAAAACCGATTGCAGGCACTAAGGCACTCTACAGGCTGAACCCGAACGGTCGGCGGTAGCTGCCCTTGGCCCTGGCATTCCAGCAAACGCTGCCACAAGTGATATCCGCCTCGCTGGCCCTCGTGTTCCCGTTGACCAGCGTCAAAGGCGCAAGACGTGCAAACAAACAATGTGTGCTGAGACATGAGATTTCCTAGGGAATTTACTCAGTTTGAAATAGGCGGATGACATCAGCCTGCTCAATGTCATTCAATGCTTTATGGATTTTGTACTGCTGGACGGGCTCACTTAAGATGACAATGACTGTCTCGATGGGCGGGCAATCGGGCTCTTTGCACTGAATCTGGCTCACCGATATGCCAATCTCTGGATCAAGCTTCAACAGCTCGTAAGCCCAAGCTTTGATCTGTTGTACAGCGGCTGGATTTGTCTTGGGACGAGATTGAGAAAAGAGATTCATAACCGTACCTCACTGGACTGGATAGGGTAATGGAGCCGACCTTGCTCAGACAGGAGAGCGCTATTGTAGTTATCGCGTTGATAGGGAAAGTCCTTAGCACAAGAGACCTTATTCCAGCCCTCCGCAGCAGTCAAAGGGCCAGTAACCTCATTCGACCGTCATTCTAGCTAGAAGATGCTCTTTTGTGCGATCGCACCTTTCAACTTCTCAATCACATCTGGCACCGTCAGCGCTCCCAAGTCCCCACTCTGACGGGTACGCACGCCTAAGGTCTGACCATCCATTTCTCGCTGACCAATTACAGAAATCACTGGAATTTTCTCCAGTTCTGCCGTGCGGATTTGCTTACCCAAACGCTCTCCGCTGGTGTCTACTTCTACCCGGAACCCTTCTTGTTGTAAGGTCTGAGCCACCTGATTCGCGTAGTCTCGCTGGGCATCACTCACCGGCAACAGTCGCACCTGCACTGGAGCCAGCCATAGGGGGAAAATTCCCGCATAGTTTTCCACGAGGATGCCAAAGAAGCGTTCCAAAGAGCCAAAAATGGCTCGGTGAATCATAATGGGACGCTGTCGGGAGCCATCTGCTGCAACGTAGTTCAAATCAAACCGCTCCGGCAGGTTAAAGTCTACCTGGATGGTGGAGCACTGCCACAGCCGACCAATTGCATCCTTAATCTTAATATCGATTTTGGGACCGTAGAAGGCACCGCCCCCATCATCAACCACGTAGCCCCACGCTTTGAGATCCAGAGCCTTTTTCAACGCCGAAGTAGCCAGGTCCCAAATGTCGTCACTGCCCACAGACTTGGCCGGACGGGTAGAAAGATTTATCTCATAGTCCGTAAAGCCAAAGTCTGACAGAATCTGTTCTGTCAGATTCAGCACCCCTAAAATCTCTTCTGTCACCTGATCGGGCAAACAGAAAATGTGCGCATCATCCTGGGTAAA